>CAUWJA010000007.1:0-16270 GCA_963558905.1 uncultured Eggerthellaceae bacterium | reverse complement strand
TGCCACCGAGCAAGGTCTCGGCCGCGGCGAAACCCCCATCTTCCCCGTGCAGATCTTCCGCGTGAAGGAGGGCGTGAACTACAACTCGGGCGATCCGAACTACGACCTGTTCAAGCTGGCCATGCGCTGCTCCGCCAAGAGGCTGTTCCCCAACTTCAGCTTCCAGGACGCACCGTTCAACCTGCAATACTACAAAGGCACGCCCGAGACGGAGATCGCCTATATGGGCTGCCGTACGCGCGTCATCGGAAACGTGTACGATCCCGATCGGCAGATCGTGCCCGGACGCGGCAATCTGAGCTTCACCTCCATCAACCTGCCGCGCCTGGCCATCAGGGCGAAGGGAGACGTCGATCTGTTCTTCGATCTGCTCGATGCGAAGCTCGACCTGGCAACCCGTCAGCTTGATGAGCGCTTCGAGATCCAATGCCGCAAGCACGTCTACAACGCGCCGTTCCTCATGGGCCAAGGGGTCTGGATCGATTCCGAGAAACTCAAGCCCTCCGACGAGCAGCGCGAGGTGCTCAAGCACGGGACCTTGTCCGTCGGGTTCATCGGCCTGGCGGAAACGCTGGTGGCGCTGACCGGCAAGCACCACGGCGAAAGCGAGGCGAGCCAGAAGCTGGGTCTTGAGATCGTGGGCCACATGCGTGCGTATCTCGATAAGCTCTCGCAGCAGCGCAAGCTCAACTACACGCTGCTCGCCACGCCTGCCGAGGGGCTGTCGGGCCGTTTCGTGCGTATGGACCGCAAGCGCTACGGGTCCATTCCCGGTGTGACGGACCGCGATTACTACACCAACGGCTTCCATGTCCCGGTGTACTTCCCCATCAACGCCTTTGAGAAGATCGATATCGAAGCGCCCTACCACGCGCTGACCAATGCGGGCCATATCAGCTACATCGAGCTTGACGGCGATCCCACCGAGAATCTGGATGCCTTCGAGGCGGTCGTGCGCCACATGAAGGAGGCGGGCATGGGCTACGGCTCGGTCAACCATCCGGTGGATCGCGACCCGGTATGCGGCTACAACGGCATCATCGGCGATGTGTGCCCGAAATGCGGCCGCAGCGAATCAGAGCACGGCGTGCCGTTTGAGAGGATCCGCCGCATCACCGGCTACCTGGTGGGCACCATGGATCGTTGGAATGACGCGAAGACGGCCGAAGAGCGCGATCGCGTCAAGCATCGGGTGAATGTCGGGTAAGGCGGCCTGCCATGGACATCCGCATGTACGGGACCGTCGATGACAGCATCGTCGACGGTCCGGGATTGAGGTTTTCCGTCTTCGTCCAAGGATGCAGCCACCATTGCCCCGGTTGCCATAATCCGGAAAGCCAGCCGGCAGACGGGGGATATGCATCTACGGTCGAGGACATCTGCGCGCAGATCGAATCGAGCCGCTCAGCGATGGGGGTCACCCTGACGGGCGGGGAGCCCTTCGAGCAGCCTGAGGCCTGTCTGGAGATAGCCCGGCGCTGCAAAGCCCGCGGCCTGTCCGTGTGGATCTATTCGGGCTACACCTACGAGCAGATCGATGCCGGCAGATGCGGATCCGCGGGCATCGAGCTGCTGAGGGTATGCGACGTCCTTGTCGACGGCCCCTTCGTCATGGCGAAGAAATCGCTCGGACTTATGTGGAGGGGGTCGGCAAACCAACGGGTTATCGATTTGGCGAAGACGGCGGCTTGCGGTCGCGTTATCCTCTACGAAGCACAAGATTTCGAGTTCGAGATTCCCGAGAGCTGGTAGCGCGGCCTTCCCGATGGCGGTTGCGGTTGCGGCTCCGGAAAGGAGCTTCCCTGTGGATTTCGATTCCATCATCGCCGTGGTCGAACGCATAACCAACAACGCATTCGCCGCAGACATCCTGGTGGCCGCCGTCATCCTGCTCATCACGGGCGTGATAGCCCACCTTGCCACCAAAGCGCTGCGCCATTTCCTCAGCCGGGATGAGGTTGAGCTTCCCAACAGCTCCATCGTGGTCAACATCGTTCGCGGCGTGATATGGGTGATCGGCATCTGCATCATGCTCGACTCATGCTTCGGCGTCAACGTCAATGCCGCCATAACCGCTCTGGGCGTCGGCGGCGTTGCCTTGTCATTGGGTCTTCAGGATACGCTGTCCAATCTGATAGGTGGCATCCAGGTCACCTTCATGCGCCTGGTCGCCCCGGGCGAATACATCGAGGTGGGCACCGAATCGGGCATCGTGCAGGATGTGACCTGGCGCCATACGCGCATCCGCAACCTGGCCGGTGAGGAAATTGTCATCCCCAACTCCGTCATTTCGAAGACGGCGCTGGTCCATAAGATCAATCTGCGCACCTTGGCCGTTGCCTTCTCCGTCACGGCAACCGACGAACCGCTTGACGATGTGGCCGCGCGCATCTGCGAAACGGCCCGCGCCGCCGCCGAACAGGTGTGTCCGCTTGAAGGCGATGTCAAGGTGCGCTTCTCCGAGATCACCGAGTACGGATTCAAAGGCAAGGCCATCATGACCGTATCCGATTATGAGCAGGCGCTTGCCGTGACCGATGCCGTCGTGCGCGCCATCGCGCCTGAGACCCGTTAGGAGTTCTGCCATGACCGAAACCGCCCCCGCGCAGGCAGGCCGCCGCATTCTGGGAGCCGCCCTCACGGACAAGCCCGCCGCCCGCAAGGCGCCTGTTGCCGGCATCTGCGGCTTCGATGGCTGTCCGCGTGAGCAGCAGCATCGCATAACGCAACCCGGAGCGCTGCTCGAAAACGGAAGGCTGCGCGAGGCGGGCTATTCGTTCTCCCCGCTTCTGCGCTATGCGAGAAAGGATGTGGGCGCGGCGAAGTGGCGCATCAAGGAATGGGATTACTACCTGGTCAACGACGGCTGCATGGCCTTCGCCATCACCGTATCCGATCTGGGGTATCTGGGTCTTCTGTCCGCTTCGGTGCTTGACTTCGAGCAGGGTCTGTTCATCACTGAAAGCTCCATCGTCCCTTTGACGTTGGGCAGTTTCAGGATGCCGGAAGACTCCGATGAGGGCGTCATCGAATGCGGGGACAGCCGCGTCCAAGTGCGCATCGCCGCCAGCGGCACGGTGAGGGACATCAAGGTGACCTTCCGCGGCTTCGCCGATGGCAAGACGCTTTCGGCCCATATCACGCTCGATGAGCCGCCGTCCGATTCCATGGTCATCGCCACGCCTTGGGCGGGCAAGGACCGTGCGTTCTATTTCAACCGCAAGATCATAGGGATGCGCGCCCGCGGTTCCATCCAGCTCGGAAGCCAAATCCATGGGTTCTCCCCGGATGATGCGCTGGGTCTGCTCGATTGGGGCCGTGGCGTGTGGACGTACGACAACACGTGGTTCTGGGGCGCGGCGCAGGGCCGCGTCACCGATGCTTCAGGGCGTCGGCGCCTGTTCGGCATGAATATCGGCTACGGGTTCGGCGATACGTCGGCGGCCAGCGAGAACATGCTGTTCTGCGACGGGCGGGCCACCAAGCTCGGAAGGCTCGACTTCGGCATTCCGGTGCGCGACGGGTTCTACGACCTCATGGAGCCGTGGCGCATGCGCGACGATGCGGGCATGCTCGACCTGACGTTCACGCCCGATATCGACCGTGCGGACCATACGCACGCGGGCCCCATCTTGACCGATCAGCACCAGGTGTTCGGTCTGTATGATGGCAGGGTTTCGATCGAAGGCGAAGATGGCGGCCCGGTTACGCTTGAGGTGAAGGGGCTTCGGGGGTTTGCCGAAGTGGTGCATAATAAATACTGATGCCTGATACGCCGGCGCAGCCGTTCGCGGAGGCCGGCATGCGGTGGAGGGAGATTCCATGTATGCAATGACCGATGAGGAATTCGAGGCCGCCGTCGCCGATGCCATCGATTCGATTCCCGAGAGCTTGGCGGCGGAATTGGAGAACATCGTCTTCTTCGTCGAGGATGAGCCGACGCCCGAGCAGCTCGGCAGCGATGGGCTGTATGCTGAAAGCGGCGATCTGCTGGGCCTGTACGAAGGGGTGTCGCTTCTCGACCGGGCGGAAGGCTACGGGATGCCGGGCGATCTTCCCGATGCCATCACGATATTCAAAGGCCCGCATGAACGCCTTGAAGGCGATCGCGAGGAGATCTTGGAAGAGGTCCGCCGCACGGTGGTCCACGAGGTGGGCCATTACTTCGGCATGGACGAAGAGCGCATCGCCCGCATGGGATATGCCTGAGGAGCGCTCGCGCTGTATCGATATGAACCGGATGCGGCCGTTGGCCGGGTCAGAAAGGCGGATTCGATGTCTGCAATGGTTGATGGGGCGCAGACGGGCGCCCATCAGGTCGAGGCGCTTGCCTTATGGATCGACCGTGTCGAAGATTCCGAGCTGTCTGCGGAGCTCGCGGACATGGCTGAGGCCGTAGCTTCGGCTGAAGACGAGGGTTCCCGCCAAGAGGCCCTGCGCGCAGTATCCGATGCGTTCTTCCGCGATCTCGAATTCGGCACGGCGGGCCTGCGCGGCATCATCGGCGCGGGCACGAATCGCATGAACATCCATACTGTCGCGCGCGCAACCCAGGGTTTTGCGGATTACCTCAACGCGCGCTTCGAGCATCCTTCGGTGGCCATTGCCCGCGACTCGCGCCGAAAGGGCCGGCTGTTCGTCGAGACGGCGGCGGGCGTGCTTGCCGCCAACGGGGTGAAGGCCTACGTCTATCCGCGTATCGAGCCCACGCCTGCGCTGTCTTTCGCCGTGCGCGATCTGGGCTGTTCGGGCGGCATATGCATGACGGCCAGCCATAACCCTGCGCCCTATAACGGATACAAGGCCTACGGCCCCGATGGCTGCCAGATCACCACGCAGGCATCCCGTGAGATATCGGATGCCATAGCTGCGGTCGACATGTTCGACGGCGTGCGCTCCATGTCCTTCGAGGACGCCCTTGCGCAGGGCATGGTCGAATGGATAGCCGAAGACACGCTCGATCGCTTCATCGACGCCGTTGCCGCCCAATCCCTTGAGCCTGCGGATGCCGCATGCGATCCCGCACCGCTTTCCGTGGTGTACACGCCGCTCAACGGCACGGGCCTTGAGTGCGTGGGCCGCATTTTGGAGCGCGTGGGCGTGACGGATGTGGTGCTTGTCCCCGAACAGGCCCGGCCCGACGGCGATTTCCCCACCTGCCCGTATCCCAATCCGGAAAACCGCGAAGCGCTCGAGTTGGGCATCGAGGTGTGCGGACGCATCCATCCCGACCTGCTGCTGGCCACCGATCCCGATGCCGACCGCGTGGGCATCGCCGTGGAAGACGACGGCGGTTACGTGCTGCTGTCCGGAAACGAAACGGGCGTGCTGCTCCTCGATTACATCGCGCGCATGCGCCTTGAGTCCGGCTGCGACCTTTCGCGCTGCATCGCCGTCACCACCATCGTGTCTTCCGCCATGGTCGACGCTTTGGCGGCTGAATACGGGTTCGAGGTCCGCCGCGTGCTCACCGGCTTCAAATACATCGGCGAGCTTATCGGAGAGCTTGAGGCCGCAGGGGAAGAGGACCGCTTCATCTTCGGCTTCGAAGAAAGCTACGGTTACCTGAGCGGGGCGCATGTGCGCGACAAAGATGCCGTGAACGCCTCCATGCTCATCTGCCAGATGGCGCGGTATTGGCGCGCCCGCGGCATGAACCTGGTCCAGGCGTTGAGGTCTCTCTACGAGCGGTACGGCCATTACGCGAACCGCACGGTGTCCCTTTCGTATCCCGGCGCCGACGGTGCCGGGCGCATGGCCGCCATCATGGAGAATCTGCGCATCGATGCCCCGGAGCAGGTGGCCGGCATCGCGGTTTCCTCGTCCGTCGATTACAAGCCGGGATATGCGGGCCTGCCTCCGGCCGATGTGGTGGAGCTTTCCCTCGAAGACGGATCGAAGCTCATCGTGCGCCCCAGCGGCACCGAACCCAAGATAAAGGCATACCTGTTCGCTTGCGAGCCTTCGCATGAGGCTGCTTCGGCGGCGCTCGATGCCATGGAGGCATCGGCCCGCGAGCTTCTGGCCTGAGGGGGTGTGCCGTGGACGCAGCTGCCGTAGCGGGTTCCCTGTCGCTGTCGGAGAAGGCATCGTTGCTTGCGGGAAGCGGGTTCTGGCATACTGCGGCGGTCGAATCGGCCGGCATCCCGGAGCTCATGGTCGCCGATGGGCCGCACGGCCTGCGCAAGCAGACGGAGGCCGCCGACAATCTGGGCATCAATGCCAGCTTGGCTGCGACGGCCTTTCCCACGGCCAGTGCCGCGGCATGCTCGTTCGACCCCGGCCTCATCCGCGAAATGGGACGTGCGCTGGGGGAGGAATGCCGCGCCGAAGATGTGTCGGTGCTCTTGGGACCCGGCGTCAACATCAAGCGGTCCCCTCTGTGCGGCCGCAATTTCGAATACTTCAGCGAAGACCCCCTGGTGGCCGGCATCCTGGGTGCGGCTTGGATCGAGGGCGTCCAGTCCGTGGGAGTGGGTGCTTCCCTGAAGCATTTCGCCGCGAACAACCAGGAGCGCGCCCGCATGGTGGTTGATTCCGTGGTGGACGAGCGCGCGTTGAACGAGGTCTACCTGCGTCCTTTCGAGATAGCGGTGCGTGCAGCCCGGCCGCTTTCGGTCATGACCGCCTACAATCGCCTCAATGGCGTGTATTGCTCCCAGAATGAGGGGCTCATCGCCGGAAAGCTGCGTGGCGAGTGGGGATTCGACGGCTTGTGCGTCACGGATTGGGGCGCGCTCAGCGAAAGCGTGCCGTCGGTGGCGGCGGGTCTCGACCTGTGCATGCCCGGGCCCAGGCCCGACCATGCTGATGCCGTGCTCAAGGCGGTCGGGCAGGGGAGCCTGTCTGCGTCCGATGTCGACCGCGCCGCACGCAATGTGCTCAAGATAGCCCAGGCGGCTGAACGCGCGCAGGATATTCCGTACGAATGCGACTTCGGGGCCCATTTCGAGCTGGCGCGACGCATGGCTGCCCAAAGCGCCGTTCTGCTGGAAAACGACGGCTTGCTTCCGTTGGATCGGTCGGAGAAGGTGGCTGTGATCGGCGCGTTCGCCATGTTTCCCCGCTATCAGGGCGCAGGTTCGTCCAAGATCGTCCCCGTGCGCCTCGACGATGCCTGGAGTGCGTTCTGCGATGCCGGCATGGAGGTCGAGTACGCACGGGGTTATGACGTGTCCGCATGGGATCCGGATGAAGACCTCATCGCCGAAGCGGTGGAGACGGCGGCTCGCTGCGATGCGTGCGTGGTGTTCGCGGGCCTTCCCGACCATTACGAATCCGAAGGCTTCGACCGCAATGCCCTGCTCATCCCGTTGGGCCACCGCCGGCTGATCGAGCGCGTTTGCCGGGCGAATCCCAGGACCGCCGTGGTGCTCATGGGGGGATCGCCCATGGAGCTGCCATGGCGTGCGGCGGATGCCGCGCCGTCCGAAACGGCTCATCCTGCGGCGGTTCTGCTTGCGTACCTGGGTGGATGCGCCGGCGGGCATGCGCTGGTGGATTGCCTTACCGGGCGTGTGAATCCCAGCGGGAAGCTTGCCGAAACGTGGCCGCGCCGTCTTGAGGATACGGCGTGCGGCAGCGGATTTGGCGCGCATGGTCATGAGGTTCTCTACCGTGAGAGCATCTTCGTGGGGTACCGTTATTTCGATTCGGCAGGGATAGAGCCCGCCTATCCGTTCGGCTACGGCCTTTCCTATACGGAGTTCTCCTATTCCGGCCTGTCCATCGAACGCACGCCCGGCGGCTTGACGGCGCGTTGCTCGATTTCCAACGATGGGGCCGTCGATGGGGCGGAAGCCGTCCAAATCTACGTGCATGCGCTCGATTCGACGGTGTTCGCCGCGCAGCAGCAGCTGGCGGGTTTCGCGAAGGTGTTCGTCGCGTCGGGGCAGACGTGCTCCGTTTCCATTCCGCTGGACATGCATGCCTTCGCCCATTGGGATGCCGGGTCGGGCTCGTGGCGGGCGATGGCCGGCTCATTCGAGGTCCGCGCGTCCGCCTCGAGCCGCGATGTGCGGCTGAGATGTACCGTGGTTCTTTCGGAGGGCGAAGCGTTCGTCGAGCGTCCGGATGCCCTGCAGGAGGGGCTTCCCGCCACGGTCGCGCCGCGCGATGAGGTTGACGCCGGGGTGCGAAGCGCGTTGGAGGCGTACTACCGCGTGACGCCGGGCGGATTCGACGATGCGTCGTTTTCCGCCCTGTACGGGCGCCCGTTTCCGCAGCGTCCGCCGGTGCAGCCCTTCACGGTCGATACCGTGGTGCGCGACATCGACCGCACGTTCGCGGGCCGGCAGCTCCTGCGCTTGGTGGATTCGGTGTGCGCTAAGCTTTTCGACGAAGGGTCGGACCTCAAGACCATCATGGACTCGATGCTCGACGATACGCCCTTGCGCACGGTGGCCATGTGCGGTGTGAGCTACAGGACGCTTCAAGGTGCGATCGACGTGCTCAACGGGAATTACCGCCGGGGATTTTCGGTTATCCTGGGCAAGGAGGCCCGCAAGGAGCTTGTCGGTGCGATCAAGGACATGCTGGCGGATTTCACGCCTCCGAAGCGTTCGAATGAGAAAGGTTCCCGCAACCATGGAAGATAAGGTGAACGGCGCGGCCCGCGTAGGCGCCTTAGCCGATCAGGATCCCTCGTCGCGCCTGGTCCGCATCGTGGGAGATGAGGGTGTGGACCGCCTGCGCAACGCCACGGTGATGGTGCTGGGGCTGGGCGGCGTGGGCTCGAACTGCGCCGAGGCGCTGGCCCGCGGCGGCGTGGGCGGGCTCATCCTGCTCGACCGCGACGAAGTGCAGGGCAGCAACATCAATCGGCAGGCGCTGGCCTTCGCATCGACCGTGGGCAGGCGCAAGGTCGATGTCATGCAATCGATGGTGGCCCAGATCAATCCGCATGCACGTGTTCAGACGCATGACCGCGCACTGCTGCCGGCCGATGTGCCCGCGTTTCTGGACGGGTGCACAGGCCGCGTCGATTACGTCATCGACGCCATCGATACCGTGGCCACCAAGCTCGCCTTGGCTGAATACGCTGCAGGGCATCCGGGTTGGTCCGGTGCCGAAGGTGCTGCGTTTCCCTTGGTCAGCTGCATGGGGGCTGCCAACAAGATGCACCCTGAGAACTTCGCTTTCGCCGATGTCTATGATACGGTGAACTGCCCGCTGTGCCGCATCATGCGCAAGGAGCTGCGTCGGCGCGGCGTGCCGTCGCTCGAGGTGCTGTATTCGAGCGAAGAGCCCGTCCGCGTGGCGTCGGCCGAAGGCGCCGCACGCAGCGAGCGGTCGAATCTGGGCACCATGTCGTATGCGCCGCCCATCATGGGCCAGCTGCTGGCGAGCTTCGTGATCCGCAGGCTTTTGGGCATCGAGCCCGCCATCCAGCAAGGGTTGCATCCCGCTTCCGGCGCCATCGCCCATCCCGTTGCCAAGCCATCCGCCCGCGGGGTGCCCGCCGCCGCGCCGCAGAAGGCCCGGTAGCCGTCATGGGCGAGTCCGGCTGCGCTTCCGGATCCGCTGCGCCCGCGCGGCGCCCGTCCTCATGCCCTGCGTCTTCGCCCGGTCTTTTCGACATGCACTGCCATCTGGACTTCGCGGCCGATACGGCCGCCGCGGCCCGCGAGGCGGCCGCGTGCCTGAATGCCGGGTTTTTCGCGAACACCATGGAACCTGCCGATTTCCCTGGCGCGCTGGCTGCCTTTGCGTCATGCCCGAACGTGCATGTGGGGTTGGGCTGGCATCCCTGGCGGGTGCCTGAGGATCGCGACTCGCTGGTGCGCAGTCTGGCGCTGTTCGACAGGTTCGCTGCGGAAGGCGCCGGTCTGTGCGGCCCGGACGCTTCCGATGGTTCGCAGGTCCGCCTCTTCGGTGAGGTCGGGCTGGACTTCGCAGGAGCCCATGCGGCGCGTGCGCCCCAACAGCGGACCGTGTTCTCGCACGTGCTGGACACGGCGGCATCGCGCAGCGGCTCCGTCGTGTCCATCCATTGCGTGCGGGCCTACGACGAAGCGCTCGACATGATCGAACTCAGCGGCGCTTCCCAGGCGGGCACGTGCATCTTCCATTGGTTCTCGGGGACGTCGGACCAGTTGAACCGTGCGGTTTCGCTGGGGTGCCGCTTTTCGGTGGGGGAGCGGATGCTGGCCACCAAGCGCGGCCGGGCCTATGCGAAGGCCGTGCCTGCCGACAGGCTTCTGCTTGAGACGGATCTTCCCGCTGCGCCTGCAGAGCCGTGCGGGCTTGCCGGAATGGTCTCATCGCTCGAGCGGACGCTGGCCGCGCTCGAGGAGCTGCGCGCAGACCGCCTTGCCGAAATGCTTGCCGCCTCTTCCGCAGGGCTGCTTCGCTGAGGCTCCGATCGTCCTCCGGATTCCATGGATACTCGATGCACATGCGGTGACGAACCGGTGAACTTTCGCGTCTCGCCATGAATCCGTCACAACCGCCCAGTAAGTTCGTGGGTCTGAAATGACTTCGACAGGGAGGTGTTGCCGGTGGCGGCGGCGGTTGGAAAAGACGATGCGGGCATGGGTGCCGACCGGCCGGCTTTCCTCAAGAGGATCGGGAACCTGTTCGGCGACCTTACGTTTTCCCAGGTGGCTGCCGGTGCCTTGGCTGCCGTGACATCGATGCTGCTTGCATCGAGTGTGGGAATCGCAGGCTCGCTGATCGGTGCGGCTGTGGGCTCGGTCGTGGCAACCGTGTCGTCCCAGGTCTACCGCAGGTTCCTGAATGCTTCCGCTGAAAAGCTCCATGGCGTCGCTTCCGGATCAGCCGAAACGGCCGAAGATGCAGGCGGCCCGTCTTCTGCCGCCGACGATTCCTCCCTTTCAGCATCCGAGACGGTTGCTTTGCCCGCGGTCGCGCGCGTGCCGGTTTCGAACACCCCGCGGCTCGGTGACTTCTCCGCGACCGCCAGTGCCGCCGTGATAGATGCGAGGGCCCAAAGGGTGCGCAAGGCCCGTCTGCAGCGGCGCGTCGTGGCATGTTCTGCCGTTTCGGCGCTGATAGCCGTCGCGCTTACCGCCGCAGCGATCGGGTGGCTGACGGCAGGCGAGGGCCTTGGCGCCAAGCCCGTTGCCGATGGCTCGTCTTCGGGATGGACCTGGGTTACAGGGCCGTCTTCTGACGGCGCATCGGCATCCGCAAGCGCGGGCGGAGATGCCGACGGAGGTTCGGATGCCCAGTCTGCGGACGGCGATGCCCCCGCATCCGGCGGTCAAGGCCAGACGGAGGGCGTCGGATCAGGCCAGCAAGGCGAAGGCGATGCTGCGGGGCAGACGGATTCCGACGGCGCTGCGGGCTCTCAGGATGGCTCGGGTTCCGGCTCAGATTCGGGTTCGGCATCAGGAGGCCAAGACGCATCGGACGGTTCCGGCGCGGGCTCGGACGCCGGTTCATCCGGTCAGGGGAGCCCGGACGCCCAGGGCCAGACCACCGGCGGTTCGGACGCGGCTTAGGGCCCTTCGGAAGGGTAGCGCCGGCGCGCTGCACCTGTTTCCGTTCCCCGGTTTCGACGAGGTTACAGCCATTTCCCGCTGCGTGCCATCGCACTTTACTGTGATAGACTGGCTCGCAGTGCAAAAAAGGAGGAATAGACCATGCGCCTTATCGGAATCCCTGAAATCGAGGATATCGCCCTCGGCGCTGCGCTGCTCGGTGCGGGCGGCGGCGGCGATCCCTATGTCGGCAAGCTCACGGCCATCGGCGCCGTCAAGGAATGCGGCCCTGTTCAGCTCATCACCATCGACGAAGTGCCTGAAGGCGGATTCGTCGTTCCCATCGCGTCGGTCGGCGCGCCCACCGTCCTCACCGAGAAGGGGTGCGGCCGGGATGAATTCCGCCGTCTGATCGATGTCATCGAACGGTATTGCAGCCGCAAAGCCTGCGCCGTGATGCCCATCGAGGCCGGCGGCGTGAACTCGATGCTGCCCATCGCCGCAGCCGCCCGCCTGGGCCTTCCCATGGTGGACGCCGACGCCATGGGCCGCGCGTTCCCGGAGATTCAGATGGTCACGTTCACCATCGGCGGCATCTCCGCGTCCCCCATGGTGTATGTGGATGAGAAGGGCAACCTCAGCATCATCGAGACCATCACCAACAAATGGACGGAAACCCTGTGCCGCTCCGCCGTGTCCGTATCCGGCGGTTCGGTCATCAGCGCCGAATTCATGGTCACCGCCGATCAGCTGCGCGAATACGCTGTCCACGGCATCGTCACCCGCAGCCAGGAGCTCGGCCGCGCCATCCGCGACATCAAGCGCTGCCCTGAAGGTGTGACTCCGGAAGAGCGCTTCTTGGAGGTCACCGGCGGATACCGCCTGTTCAAGGGCAAGATCAGCGACGTGTTGCGCGAAACGCGCGGCGGCTTCAACTTCGGCCGCGTCATGCTGGATGGCATCGGGGACTGCAAGGGCTCGCAGGCCTACGTCGAATTCCAGAATGAGAACCTGTGCGCAGTGGTCGACGGCGCCATCAAGGCGACCGCTCCCGATCTGATCTGCCTGGTAGACACCGATACCTTCACCCCGGTTCCCACCGATGCGCTCAAATACGGCAAGCGCGTGCTGGTTACAGGCCTGCCGTGCTTCCATCTGTGGCGCACGCAGCCGGGTCTGGAACTGGTCGGCCCGCGCTATTTCGGCATCGATACGGATTACATCCCGGTTGAGCAGCGCTGCCTGTAGCCGGTCTGCCTTAGAGGAGGAGCATCATGTACAAACTCGGCATCGACGTCGGTGGAACGAATACCGACGCGGTCCTCATCGACGGCGACCTGCGCATTGCCGCCGCCGTCAAATTCCCCACATCTGAAGATATCTATTCGGGCATCATGGGCGCCATGGACGCGGTGCTCGAGGAAAGCGGCGTCGACCGCTCGCTCATCTCGCAGGCCATGCTGGGAACCACCCAGTGCACCAACGCCATCGTGGAGCGCAAGGGCTTGGCGCCCGTGGCCGTCCTGCGCATCGGCGCACCTGCGTCCGTCGGCATCCCGCCTATGGTGGATTGGGCGGAAGACATCGTCGCCACCTGCGTCGATTCCGCCATCATCCGCGGCGGTTTCGAGTACGACGGCACCCGCCTGGCTGAATTCGACGAGGCCGCTGCCCGCGCGTTCTTCGAGGGCGTCAAAGGCCGCGTGAGCGCCGTCGCCATCTCGTCTGTCTTCGCAACGGTGCGCAACGACGACGAGCTGCGCGCCGCTGAAATCGCACGCGAGGTTCTGGGCGAGGGGATGCACGTCTCCATTTCCAGCGAAATCGGCTCGATGGGCATAGTCGAACGCGAGAACGCCACCATTCTCAATGCCATGCTCAACGAGGTGGCCAAGCGATTCACCGACGGCTTCGCCCAGAGCCTGATGGACAAGGGCGTCGTGAACGCCGAGGTGTACCTGTCCCAGAATGACGGCACGCTCATGACCATGGAATATGCGCGCCAGTACCCCATCCTCACCATTGCGTGCGGGCCCACCAATTCGATCCGCGGCGCAAGCTATCTGTCCGATATGGCGGACGCCATGGTCATCGACGTGGGCGGAACCACCACCGACCTGGGTGTCCTGTCCTCCGGTTTCCCGCGTGAAAGCGGCGTTGCCGTCACCATCGGCGGCGTGCGCACGAATTTCCGCATGCCCGATGTCGTGTCCATCGGCTTGGGCGGCGGCTCCATCGTGCGCGAACGCGAGGACGGCACGGTGAGCGTGGGCCCGGATTCCGTCGGCTACCGCATCACCGAGAAGGCCCTGGTCTTCGGCGGCGACACCATGACCGCCACCGATGTCGCCGTGCGTCTGGGCATGGCGAAGGTCGGCGACCCTGCCCTGGTCGCCGGTATCGACGAGGGCCTGGCGCAGCGCGCGCTCGCTGCCATGCGCTCGATGGTCGAGGAGGCCATCGACATGATGAAGGTGTCCAGCGACGACATCGACGCCGTCCTCGTCGGCGGCGGTTCTATCATCCTGCCTGTCGACCTTGCCGGAACCTCGCGCGTGGACAAGCCCGAGCATTCGGGGTGCGCCAACGCCATCGGCTCTGCCATCAGCAAGGTGTCCGGCACCTATGAGGCGCTCATCGACTACGACGCCACGCCGCGCGAAGAGGCTCTTGCCGCGGCGCGCCAAGCGGCCATCGATGCGGCCGTCGCTGCCGGCGCCATCCGGGAGACAGTCGAGATCGTCGATGTGGAAGACGTGCCGCTGCAGTACTATCCCGGACGCACGAACCGGGTCAAAGTCAAAGCCGCCGGCAATCTGTTCGAATAGGCCCGGGCATGGTTTCCGATCAGGAGCTGGCAAAGGCTGCGGCTGTCCTTGCCGCCGGGCGGGCCGCCGTCTTTCCCACCGATACGGTCTACGGGCTGGGCGTCGCCGTCGGGTCGGCGCCTTCGCCCGATGAGATCTACCGCATCAAGCGCCGCGACCCCGACAAAGCCGTTCCCTGGCTGGTCGGAGGCCGCAGCGCCCTCGCGCTCTACGGGCGCGATGTCCCTGATTACGCATGGCGGTTGGCCGAGGAGTTCTGGCCCGGGCCATGCACGCTCATCGTGCATGCCTCGGATGCCGTGCCGGCGCCATTCGCCGCTCAGGATGCGACGATCGCTTTGCGCATGCCGGACGATGAATGCGCATTGCGCCTGATAGGACGCGTGGGCTTCCCGCTTGCCACGTCGAGCGCGAACATCCAGGGGTGTCCGCCGCCTCAGGCGGCAACGCAGGTCGACCCGCTCGTCGCCTCGGCAGCCGCCGCGTTCATCGGCGACGACCGCCTGCGAAGCGGCGTATCGTCGACGGTGGTCGATTGCACGGGCGATTCGCCCCGCATCCTGCGCGTTGGCGAAATCTCCGCCGCCGGGGTGGAGCGTGCCGCGTTCGGCTGAGGCCGTCGCGCACCCTGTCTTTGTACGTACATGGAGGAGGGAACGTAATGAAGACGGTCAGATTGGGATACATCAGCAATGACGGCGCCACGCAGATCCGCGCGCTCATGTGGCAGCCGGACAGTGTGAAGGTTGCACCCCGCGGTATCATCCAGATCGTGCACGGCATGGCTGAGCATATCGAGCGCTATGCCGAATTCGCCGAATATCTGGTTGGTCTGGGCTATGTCGTATGCGCCGAAGACCATGTCGGACACGGCAAATCGGTCGGATCCGCCGAAGACCTCGGGCACATTCCGCTCGATGGCGGCGCAGACATCCTCGTCGAGGATGTCCATGCGCTTCGCCAGCTTGTGGCATCGCGTTTCTCATCGGTGACGCCCTATGTCATGTTCGGCCATTCCATGGGCAGCTTCATCGTGCGCGTGTACATCACCCGTCACGGGCAGGGGCTTTCGGCGGCGGTGCTCTGCGGCACCGGCCAGCAGGCGCCCATGCTGTCATGGCTCGGCAACAAGGTCGCCCGTCTCATCGCGTCATCGAAGGGCGAGAGCTATCGCAGCACGTTCGTGGACAATCTCGGAGCGGGGGGTTTCGGCAAGAAGATCGCAGATGCCCGCACCCCGCTTGACTGGCTTTCGACCGATCCTGCAGTGGTGGATGCCTACATCGCCGATCCCGAATGCGGCCAGATGTTTTCGGTGGGCGCCTATGCGGCCCTCACGTCGTTGACGTCCGAGGCGGTCAAGCCGGCTTCCGCGTCGCTTGTGCCCCGCGACCTGCCGTTGCTGTTCATCGCCGGATCCCAGGACCCGGTGGGTGAATGCGGCAAGGGCGTGCAGGCGGCCGTGCAGCAGTATCGCCAGGCGGGGGTCCGGACGGTGGACTGCGTTTTGTATGAAGGGATGCGCCACGAGATCCTCAATGAACCCGACCGCGTCCGCGTGTTCGAGGAGACGGCGCGATGGATCGGCTCCCAGACGGGTTCGAATGCCGAGTGAGACAATTGGAGGAATGTGTGCCATGGGTGAGAAATTCGTTGTAGCCCTCGATCAGGGAACCACGTCGTCACGGGCGATCATGTTCGACAAGATGGGACGCGTGCGGGGCATGGCTCAGCGTCAATTCCGCCAGATCTACCCCAAGCCCGGCTGGGTCGAGCATAATCCCCAGGAGATTCTGTCCACCCAGCTCGGCGTGCTGACCGAGCTGCTGGTGTCCGGCAGGGTCGGTCCTGAGGATATCGACAGCATCGGCATCACCAACCAGCGCGAAACCACCGTGGTGTGGAACAGGGAGACCGGCCGCCCTGTCGCCAACGCGATCGTATGGCAGTGCCGCAGGACTGCGCCCATGATCGAGGAGCTGTGCGCCCGCGAAGGGG
>CAUWJA010000006.1:0-17787 GCA_963558905.1 uncultured Eggerthellaceae bacterium | reverse complement strand
CCGAAGCCCATGGTTCCCAGGCCGCCGCTCGAAAGGAAGGCGCGCGCATGCTCGCGGGCGATGTGCTGATGGGCCCACATCTGATGCTGGCCGACCTCGGTGGTCACGATGGAGGCGTTGTCGTCGAGCTTCGCCGAAAGCGTGTCCAGCACGATCTCGGGCACGATCTGGCCGGGGAAGTCTTCGAAAGAATCGTGGTAGAACGGCCAGCGGCGGCGCCATTCGTCGCATTGGGCGAACCACTGCGCGCCCACCGGGGAAAGTCCCGCTTTGGCGATCTGCTCGTTCATGCCGGCAAGAATGCCCTGCGCGTCGCCCACGATGGGCACCTGCGGGTCGCGGATCTTGCCGATTTCGGCGGGGTCGATGTCGATATGGATGGTTTTCGCATGCGGGGCGAACTCGGAAAGCTTGCCGGTCACACGGTCGGAGAAGCGCGCGCCCACGCAGATGAGCAGGTCGCATTCGGTCATGGCCATGTTGGCGTATTTGGAGCCGTGCATGCCGACGGGGCCCAGCGACAGCGGATGCGAAGACGGGAATGCGCCTTTGCCCAGAAGCGTGGTGACCACGGGGATGCTCATCATTTCGGCCAGCTGGCGAAGCTCGGCGCATGCATGCGAGGATACGATGCCTCCGCCTGCGTAGAGCAGCGGCCTCTTGGCGGCGCGGATCAGATTGCATGCCTGCTTGATCTGCTTCGCGTTGCCTTTGTAGGTGGGACGGTAGCTGGGGATGTTCACGCTGTCGGGATATTCGAAGACCATGTCTGCGCCCGCCAGGTCGCTGGGGATGTCGATGAGCACGGGGCCCGGACGCCCGGTCGAGGCGATGTAGAACGCTTCGCGGAACGTGCGGGTCAGATCGTCGGTCGACTGAAGAAGGTAGCTGTGCTTGACCACGGGCATGGTGATGCCGACGATGTCGGATTCCTGGAATGAATCGGTGCCGATGACGCCGCGCGTGACCTGGCCGGTGATGATGACCATGGGGATGGAATCCATGTAGGCGGTGGCGATGCCGGTGACCGTGTTGGTGGCGCCGGGTCCGCTGGTGACCAGCACGACGCCCACTTTGCCGGTTGCGCGCGCGTAGCCGTCGGCCATATGCGTGGCGCCCTGCTCGTGGCGGGCAAGCACGTGGCGGATTTTCTTGCTGTCGTAGAGGGCGTCGTAGATCTTGATGGCCTGGCCTCCGGGGTAGCCGAAGATGGTGTCCACGCCTTCCGCTTCAAGCGATGCGATGATGGCCTGGGCTCCGGTCATGGTCGTGCCCTGTTTGTCGGTGTTGCTGCCTGGGCCGAAGGGCTTGCCTTCTATGGCGCGCTGCTTGCGGGCCAGGCTTTCCTGAGAGTTGGTCATGACAGATACGCCCCCTTGTCTGCGCTGGTCACGAGCTTGGCGTAGCGGGAAAGCACGCCGGTGGTGTACTTGGGTGCAGGCGCCGTCCAGGCGGCGCGGCGTGCTGCCAGCTCTTCGTCGGAAACCTTGAGCTCGATGGTGCCGGCGTCGATGTCGATGGAGATGACATCGCCCTCCTGCACCAGTGCGATGGGGCCGCCGGCTGCGGCTTCAGGGCTGATGTGGCCGATGGCCGGGCCTTTGGTGGCGCCGCTGAAGCGGCCGTCGGTGATCAGCGCGACGGATTTCGCCAGGCCCATGCCGCAGATGGCGCTGGTGGGCGTGAGCATCTCGCGCATGCCCGGGCCGCCGGCAGGGCCTTCGTAGCGGATGACCACCACATCGCCGGGGTTGATCTTGCCGCCGAAGATGGCTTCGCAGGCCTGCTCCTCGCTTTCGAACACGCGGGCGGGGCCTTCGTGTCGGTGCATGTCGGGTGCCACGGCGCTCTTCTTGACGACGCCGCAGTCCGGCGCCAGGTTGCCGCGCAGGACCTTCAGGCCGCCGTCAGGGGAGTAGGGGTCGTCGAAGGGCCGGACGACGGTGCCGTCGGCTTCGGGGTAGCCGGGCAGCTGATCGGCCAGGGGGCCCATGATGCCGAATGCATCTTCGCGCAGGCAGCCGGCCTTCGACAGCTCGTGCATGATGGCGGGGATGCCGCCTGCGGCGTTGAGGTCTTCGATGTGCAGGGGGCCTGCGGGGGCGATGCGCACGATGTTGGGCGTTTCTGCGGAGACCTTGTCCCAGTCATCCATGGTGACGGGACAGCCTGCGGCGTGGGCGATGGCGGTCAGATGCAGCATGGTGTTGGTGGAGCCGCCGAAGGCCATGTCAAGCGCCATGCCGTTGTGGATGGACGCCTCGTTGATGATGTCGAGAGCGCAGGTGCCGGCTTCGAGCAGTTCCATGACCTTCATGCCGGCGCGCTTCGCCAGACGGATGCGCTCGGAGAACACGGCGGGAACGGTGCCGTTGCCGGGCAGGGCGATGCCCAGCGCTTCGGATAGGCAGCAGATGGAGTTGGCGGTGAACATGCCGGAGCAGCTGCCGCAGGTGGGGCAGGCGGTGTCTTCGAGGAACTTGCATTCCTCCTCGGTCATGGTGCCCGCGGTGACGGCTCCGACGGCGTCGAAAAGGGTATTGAGGTCGGTCTGGTTGCCCTGCTTGTCGCGTCCGGCCAGCATGGGGCCGCCGCTGACGAGCACGGTGGGGATGTTGAGACGGCATGCCGCGATGATCATGCCGGGGACGATCTTGTCGCAGGCGGGGATGAGGACCATGGCGTCGAAGCCGTGGCCCTGGACGGCGCACTCGACGCTGTCGGCGATGACTTCGCGGCTGGTCAGCGAGTAGTGCATGCCCTCATGGTTCATGGCGATGCCGTCGCAGACGCCGATGGTGTTGAGCTGCAGCGGGGTGCCGCCGGCCATGCGGATGCCGGCCTTGACGGCGTCGGCGATGCTCTGCAGGTGGATGTGGCCGGGGATGACCTCGTTCTGTGCGGAGATGACCGCGACGAGCGGGCGTTCGAGTTCTTCGTCGGTGAGCCCGTCTGCCTTCAGCAGGCTGCGGTGCGGGGCGCGGGCCAAACCTTTCTTGACGGCGTCGCTTCGGAGTTGCATGTTCTCGCCTTCCTAACCTGAGTCCTGACTTCGGTGCCGGTGGCAACCGGCTCGGTTGCGTCTCAAGGAATGCGAGGTCGGGTTTGCCCCTCCTCTGCTGCCGTTTACGGTGGCGCCGGTTTGGAATACTTGCGCAGGACCGCCGCGGGGATCGCCCGGGGCCGATCATGCGTGTTCATCCGCACTGCTCGAGGGTGGTGTTCGGGGCCGTCCACCGCAGGCTCTCACTGCCGCCTGCTCTCTGTCCGATGGGTTCGTCCCTACTGTCCCTGTCGTCGCATTTGTTGAGGTGGGACGGATGATAGCGCGCCCGCCGCCCTCCTACAAGGCACTATCGCGCTTTAATTCGCTAAAGTACACAATTCTTTCAATCGGCGCTGTTTCCGGACCCGGGCTTTCCGCCTGCTGCATGTCCGGTGCCGCGGCGGCGCCCGGGTGTCCCGCCCCGCCTGGCGCCCGGGCTGCCTGCTGCTAGATGGCTCCGTCTTCGAGGATGGGGTACTGCAGCAGCTCGTCGATGGTGACGAACGTGTAGCCCTTCGACTTCAGGTACGGAATGGCTTCGCGGCATGCCTCGATGGTCTGGCTGCGGTCGCCGCCTCCGTCATGCATGAGGATGACGCTGCCCGGTTCGGCGGATTCGATCGCCTGCACGATGGCTTCCGTGCCGGGCATCCTCCAGTCCTGGGTGTCTATGTCCCACCCGATTTCGGCGGAGATCAGGTCTTCGGTGTTCTGCCAGACTTCAAGGGGGAAATTTCCGCCCGGGGACCGGAACGCCGTTGACGGTGCGGTTCCCGTGGCAGCCTCTATGGCTTCGAGCCCCTTCGTTATCTCATCGCGCTGTTCCTGCTTGGTCATGTAGGAAAGGTTCACGCCCTGCCCGCTGCCCGCGGCGTGGTCATAGGAATGGGTGCAGACCTGGTGGCCTTCTTCCGCCATGCGCTTGATGACGGCGGAATTGTCGCCCGATATCTGGGCTCCGATGGTGAAGAAGGTGGCCTTGGCGCCGTTCTCCTTGAGCACATCGAGCAGTTCGGATGTCTGTTCGCCGACAGGACCGTCGTCGAACGTCAGGGCGATCACCTTCTCGCCGCCGGTGTCGGGGTAGTAGCGTCGGTAGATGCGGTCTTGCGCCGGCGTGGTGACCTCCGTGACCGTCTTGCCCGAAACGCTTCCGGTCTTGGTGGTCTGCTCTCCGTCGGCTCCCTCTTGGACTATGGCGTGCAGCGGTCCGTTCCCGGCCTCGACCGTTTTAAAGGGGATGACCTGGCTGTCTTCGACCGTCGAAGGCTCTTCGACATCGGTGCCGTCGCTGAATTCGAGTACATCGCCGTTGTGCAGGCGTGCTGTTGCGTCGGGGTCGGATTCGCCGTTGACGGTGAGCGTGTACGGGGTGCCCTTGCCCTCTTCGAGCAGGGCTCCCTCGACGTCGACGAGGTTGCCCGGGGTGACGTGCACTGCGCCCTGGTTGAATACGTAGTCGGCTGTCTTCTCCCCTCCGATTTCCATCTGGGTTCCATTCACGGTGACCGTGACAGGCAGGGACTGCACCCACGAGAAGATGCCCACGCCTAAAGCGACGGCCAGCACCGCCAAGATGATGGGTACCTTCAGGTTGAAGGGGGCGCGCTCGCGGCGCTTGGCGTAGCGGTCGGTGTTTCGGAATGAATCGCCGGTGGTCCCCATGGGGGTGTATGACTGCCGGCTGTGCCTGCGGAAGGATTCGGCGTCATCGCGGGCCGGATTGCCGTAGTCGTCGCGAGGATGCTCGGCGCGCACGGCCTGCGTGCGCGGATTCCGGATGCGGGGGTCGGGAACCCGGTCGCGGCCCTGTTGCCGGCGCTGGTCGGACGCAGGCCTGCCTGATCGGCTGCCGGTGCTTCGGTCGTTTCGGGCCTGGTCGGGGTCTTGCTGTCCGCGCTCTCCGGGCACGTTGCGGCCGTAGGAAGAGCGGTCGTATCCATCGACATGCTGCCGCGGAGTGGCTGATCTGGGCAGCTGCCGGTCTGCATTCGGGGTTTGCCGCGATGCCGGATCGGCGATCTGCTGGGTTGCCTGGCCGGACGATGCGTACGGGCGCGATGTGTCGCGGGCTTCTCGGGGCGAAGCGCCCTGGTTCCAAGGGTTCTGCGACGCCTGTCTGGAGGTTGGAGCGTTCGGGCGTGCGGGCTCTGCGAAGCGTCCTCGGCGCGGCTCCGAAGGGTTGCGGGAGATATTGGTACGGCCGTCGCCGCGATATCCATTGTCCATGTCGGGCTCTCTCTCAGTCGTGAAGCCGTGGTGCGTGCCGGTGATCAGGTCGGCGAGGCGGCTTGGCGGCTGCTCGGCGGTGTGCGTTTCGGGTTTGGTTGCCAATGCGCAGATTGTACCGCAAAACGTGAGGGGATTCTCATATGTGACAGGTATGTCATTTTCGGCATGCGAAACGGTTGGGGAGTGTGCGCCAGCGCGGCCGGTCGGCTCTTCTCTTTCCCGGAATCGTTCGCAAGGTTTCTGTATCTGGTGTGGCTGTTTTATGGAACGGTGTAAAATGTTGGAAAATGAGCCACATGACTAATTACACACATACACCGAACAATCCGTACGGCGATTCCCGCACCGCGGGCGCCGGACGTTTCGCTGCTTCCCCGTCCGGGGCGCAGCAGGCCTCCTCTTACCCAGAGCCGTCGTATACGGCGGTGATGCCGGCCGGATTCGATGCGGAGGGCGATCACGGGGCGTTCCCTGGCGCCATCCCCGCGCGGCCGGTCAGCGCCGGAGGTGCCGAATACGGCGGACGTGGCGGCAAGGGGCCCAAGGGCGGCAAGCCCGGAAAGGGCCGCGGCCTGGGCAAGAAAATCGCCATTGCGGTGCTTGCCGTGCTGTTCGTCGCTCTCATCGGCGGCGGCATCTGGTTCTGGCAGTACGTTCAGAACGTGACGAACAAGATCCATGAAGGCGTTGACGAAAGCCTCAGCGCGGCGCTGTCCGAGGAAACGAAGCCTGGAGAGCCTTTCTACATGCTGCTCATGGGCGTGGACCGCTCGGAGGAGCGTGCGGGGACGGCGGAATACGGCGACGACTTCCGCAGCGACTCCATGATCCTGGCGCGCATCGACCCTCAGCAGAAAACGGTCACGCTCATTTCCATCCAGCGCGATACCTATGTGGACATAGAGGGCTACGGGTACAACAAGATCAATGCCGCCCATGCTTATGGCGGAGCTGCTTTGACGGTGGAAACCGTCAGCAAGTTCGCCGGCGTTCCCATCAGCCATTATGCGGAAATCGACTTCGATGGGTTCGAAGCCGTGGTGGATGCGCTCGGCGGCATCGAAGTGAACGTGCCGGTTGAAATCGACGACGCCGACGCGGGCGGATACGTGCCTGCCGGCGAGCAGACGCTGACCGGTGAGCAGGCCCTCATCCTGTGCCGTTCGCGCCATACCTACGACGAAATCGGCCCCGGCGATTTCTACCGGGCGGCCAATCAGCGCATGGTCATAGGCGCCATCGCCAGCAAGGTGCTGGCAAGCGATCCGGTGACCATGGCGAACACGATCACATCCATGGCCGACTACATCACCACGGACATGAGCCTCGATGAGATTCTTTCGGTCGCCACGACGATGCGAGGCATCGATACGGAAAACGACATCTATTCGGCGATGAATCCCACGGTGTCCTCCTATGACGGCACCCTATGGATCGAATATGCCGATGTGACGGCATGGCGCACCATGATGGTCCGCGTCGATCAGGGGCTGCCTCCGTATGAAGACGAGGAACTCAACAAAAACGATGGCGGAACCGTCGACGGGACCGTCTGGCAGGGAGAATCCTCCTGAGTTCGACTGACCGCCGACCGACCCGAGATGGCAGGGGCCGCCTGCTGATAGGAGTGAAGACATCTGATGACACCGCCCAGACGACCCAGAACCGGTTCCTCGGAATTCGACCCCTCGTCGCAGGGCGGCCATCGTGCGCCCGGACGGCAGACAGGCTATGCTGACGGACCTCTGAGCTGGGATTCAGTGTCGCATCGCGGGTCCCGTCCCGCAGCTTCGTCCAATCAGCGGTCCGATGCCGGCGACCGGGCGGCCCATCCCCGGACCCCTCGGCAAAACCCGGGCGGCCGCGGGGAGCGGTCCCAAGGCGAAGCCCACAACGCGTATTCGCGCCGTGTATCCCAGCAGGATTACGCCGATCGCCGCAAGCGCCAGAAGCGCAAGCGCATCATGATAGGTGCAGCCTGCGCGATCGTCGCCGTGCTGGTGGGGTGCGGTGCGTTCGCCTGGGCCTATGTCAGCGATATCACCAACCGCCTGCACGAAGGCGTCGATGACAGCCTGATCAGCGCGCTCGACGATGAGGTCAAGCCCGGCGAGCCCTTCTACATGCTGCTCATGGGCGTTGACCGTTCGCAGGAGCGTGCCGACAGCGCCGAATACGAAGGCGATACCTTCCGTAGCGACTCCATGATCTTGGCTCGCATCGATCCGCAGCAGCAGAAGGTGACCCTCATATCGCTGCATCGCGACACATTGATCGACATGGGCGAGCACGGGTGGCAGAAGCTCAATTCCGCGCACGCCATCGGCGGACCTGCGTATGCGGTAGAGGTTGTCAGTAAGTTCGCCGGCGTTCCCATCAGCCATTATGCCGAAATCGACTTCGATGGGTTCAAAGCCGTGGTCGATGCGCTGGGCGGTGTCGATGTGGATGTCCCTATGGAAATCGATGACGCGGATGCCGGTGGATACGTGCCTGCCGGAGAGCAGACGCTGACCGGCGACCAGGCCCTCATCCTGGCCCGCGCCCGCAATGCCTACAACGATTACGGGGATGGCGATGTCTACCGTGCGGCCAACCAGCGTCTGGTGATCGGCGCCATCGCCAGAAAGATCCTTGCCAGCGACCCTGTGACCATGGCAAGCACGGTTTCGGCGGCAGCGGGGTATGTGACCACCGATATGACCGTTGACGAGATCATCAGCGTGGCGAAGCAGCTCAAAGGCATGGATACGTCTTCCGACATCTATTCGATCATGGAGCCGACCACCCCCACGTACGAAAACGGCGGATGGTATGAATACGTGAACCAGGAAGCATGGGATGCCATGATGGACCGCGTGCGGCAGGGCCTTCCCCCGGCGGCCGATGAGGACGCCTACAAAAACGAAGGCGGCGTGACCGACGGGTCCCTGGATAAAGATTATGTTGCGTCATCTGCCATGTCGGAGAGCGATTCATCGTCTTCGGCGGGTTCGTCCGGCACTGGCGGCAATGTGACCGTGCTCAATGGCAGCGGCGTAGGCGGGGCGGCTTCAACAGTCGCGAGCCAGCTCGAAGCGGCGGGCTATACCGTGCCTGAAACCGGGGACGCCGACAGTTACGGCTATTCCCAGACGCTTGTCATATACAACGACGCCGATCAGGAGTCAGCGGCCCGCGCCATAGCCGAAGCCATCGGCGTCGGTGCGGCCACGCTCAATGATGGCAGCTACGATTTCGAGGGGGATTTCCTCGTCATCGTGGGCACCGACTATTAAGAGAGGAACCGTCATGAACGACCAGAACGCAAATCCCACGCCCCCTGCGGCGCCTGTCCCTCCTGCGAACCCCGCGCCTTCCGCGGCGCCCTCCGTCCCGACTCAGCCCACGGTTCAGCAGCAGGCTGCGGCGCCCGTGCCCCCTGCAGCACCCATGCCCCCTGTCCCTCCGGCGTCCGGACCCATGCCGCAGCAGCCTCCCATGGGCGCGCCTGTGGTGCCTCCGGTCCCCGGCGCGGCTCAGAATGTACCCGGAATGCCCTTGTTCGCTCTGACCGGCGGGCAGAAGTTCGGTTGGGCGGCCGTCGGCTTCCTCATGGGGCCGGTCGGCATCCTCCTTGCGTGGCTGACCAACACGCATAACTTCCCTAAGGCGAAATCGGACGCCATCCTGTTCTCCACGATCGGTTTCGTCTCGGAGATCGTCATTGCCATTCTCCTGTTCGGCCTCGTGGCCTGCTCGACCATGGCTATGGTCGGCGGCTCCGTTGCGGCCATGGACAGCATGTATTTCTAGGGTTTCTTGAATCGGGCGGGGATGCGGCGGCCGCTGTTTCCGAAGCGCGATTGGATATACTATGGGACGAGGCGTCGTTACCATGTCGTTGACTGGTGGCGGCGCTTCGGTGTTACACTTCACGTTCGAACAATGCGAAAGAGGATTCCATGACAGCTACGAATGAAGCGATAGAGCGCACACCCGTTGAACAGCTGTATGCGCATGATGACATCAAGGAGATCTTGTTCACGCAGGATCAGTTGGCTGCTCGCGTGCATGAGATGGGTCAGCAGATCGGTCGCGACTACGCTGAATTCGTGACGCATGAGTGCGATCCCGGCAAGTCGTTGCTTGTGGTCAGCGTGCTGCGCGGCGCCGCCATCTTCATGGCGGATCTGGTCCGCGAGATCAACCTTCCCGTCGAAATGGACTACATGGCGGTATCATCGTATGGCTCGGGCACGAAGAGCTCCGGCGTGGTCCGCATCCTCAAAGACCTCACCAGCAATATCGAGGGGCGCCACGTCATTGTGGCCGAAGATATCCTCGACTCGGGCCTGACGCTGCAGTATCTGCTCAAGGTGCTGGCTTCGCGCAATCCTGCGTCGCTTTCGGTCGCCACGCTCCTGCGCAAGCGCAACTTGCAGCAGGCCGATGTCGAGTGCCGCTACATCGGTTTCGAGTGCCCCGACGAGTTCATTGTCGGATACGGTCTCGATTATGCGGAACTCTACCGCAACCTCCCCTATATCGGTATTTTGAAATCTGAAGTCTACCAAGGAAAGTAATGAGCGAAGACAAGCATAACAACCCGACGCCGCAGGGCGGTGCTTCTGCGCCTGCCCCGCAGCAGCCGTCCGCCCCGCAGCCTCCCGCTGCCCCGCAGCCGCAGGTCCCCGTTCCTCCTGCCCCTCAGCAGCCGGGTCCCGCCTTCGGCGATCCCCAGCAGGGCCCCGTGATGCCGGGTCGTCCGCCCATGCACCAGCAGGGTCCTGACGGCGAGCGCCCCAACCCTCCGATGCCGGTTCCTCCGCGCCGTACGAGCATCATCACCGCCATGCTCATCTTCTTCGTGATGTTCTTCGTCGGCATGCAGATGTTCAACATGTTCACGGCAGGGGAGCGCGATACGCTCATCACGTCGGAATTCGTTCAGGCTGTTGAGCAGGACCGCGTGATCAACGTCGTTTACGATGCGGGCGAGTATACGGTTACGGGCAAATATTATCCCGCTGCAACCGCAGGCTCCTCTACGGCCGATGCGTTCAATACGGCGTTCAGCTCCCTCAATGCCCAGATCGGGCTGCAGGACACCGCTTCCGGCGCTGCGCTCGACGGCGTTGCTTTGACGGCTCTTGATGAGCAAGTGCTCAGCCAGCCTCGCGATTACACGTCCACGTATGTGGGCCAGGATTCGCTCATGCAGCTGCTTGCCGGCCATCCCAACACCACGTACAAGGTCGTGCTCCCCAGCGGCTTCATGGACATCCTGCTCAGCCTTCTGCCCATTCTGCTTCTGGGCGGCCTGATGATCTTCATCTTCAGCCAGATGAACAAGGCGAATAACTCCCAGATGGGTTTCGGCAAGGCGAAGGCGAAGGAGTATGTCGAAGAGCATCCCAACGTGCGCTTCAGCGATGTCGCCGGTGAAGACGAGGCTGTCGAAGAGCTGCAGGAGATCAAGGACTTCTTGACGGATCCCGCCAAATACCAGGCCCTCGGCGCCAAGATTCCCCGCGGTTGCCTTCTGGTCGGCCCTCCGGGCACCGGTAAAACGCTGCTGGCGCGAGCGGTTGCCGGCGAGGCGCAGGTCCCGTTCTTCAGCATTTCCGGCTCGGAATTCGTCGAGATGTTCGTCGGCGTGGGCGCAAGCCGTGTGCGCGACCTGTTCAAGCACGCCAAGGAATCCGCTCCCGCGATCATCTTCATCGACGAGATCGACGCCGTCGGCCGTCAGCGCGGTGCCGGCCTGGGCGGCGGCCATGACGAGCGCGAGCAGACCCTCAACCAGCTGCTGGTCGAGATGGACGGCTTCGAGCAGAATGACGCCGTGGTCATGATCGCCGCAACGAACCGTGTTGACATCCTCGACCCTGCATTGCTGCGTCCCGGCCGTTTCGACCGCCAGATCGTGGTTGACGCGCCCGACGTCAAAGGCCGCGAGAAGATCTTGGGCGTGCATGCCAAGAACAAGCCCATCGCCGATGATGTCGACTTGGCCCGCATCGCAAAGCTCACCGCCGGCATGACGGGCGCGGAACTCATGAACCTCATGAACGAGAGCGCGCTTCTGGCTGCCCGCCGCGGCAAGAACATCATCACCATGAAGGAAGTCAACGAATCCATGGAGCGCTTGATGGCCGGCCCCGAGCGCAAGAACCGCGTCATCAATGAGAAGACCCGTCGCGTCATTGCCTACCATGAGTCCGGCCATGCACTCGTGGGGCACCTGCTGCCCAACGCGGATCCCGTGCACAAGATCACCATCATTCCGCGCGGCATGGCGCTGGGCTATACCATGTCCATTCCCGACGAGGATAAATTCCTGGTCAGCCGAAACGAGATGTACGACGAGCTGGCGGTGTTTTTGGGCGGTCGCGTTGCAGAGGAGATCTTCTGCGGCGATATCACAACGGGCGCTTCCAACGACCTCGAACGCGCTACCAAGATGGCCCGCAAGATGGTGGTCAGCTATGGCATGAGCGAAGAGCTCGGCCAGCAGACCTTCGGCCAGCCGAACCACGAGGTGTTCTTGGGCCGCGATTACGGCAACACGCAGGACTATTCGCCCGAAACCGCGCAGCGCATCGACGAGGAAGTGGCCCGTATCATGCGCCAGGCGCACGATACAGCCTACGCCATCCTGATGGAGCATAAAGACCAGATGGATCTTATGGCCAAGGTGCTGCTCGAGCGTGAGACCGTTGACGGCGAGGCGTGCGTGGCCCTTCTGGACAACAAGTGGGAAGAATATCTGGAGCACGAAAAGACCGCTCCGGCGCCCGCTCTGGCCGGCGGCTATGAGCCTGCCCAGGTGGTTGCGGAAGAACCTGTCGCTTCCGAAGGCGTTCAGGACACTCAGGAGCCCCAGACCCCGCAGACCGCAGCAGATCACGAACCGAAGGATGAAACACGATGATGTGGCAATGCGCCCGATTCTCGTTCGATACCAGGATGCCCATGATCATGGGCATCCTCAATGTTACGCCCGATTCTTTCTCAGACGGCGGCCAGCATGCTGATTTCGCCAGCGCCGTCGAACATGCACGCGCCATGGTGGAGGCCGGCGCGCAGATCATCGATGTCGGCGGGGAGAGCACCCGTCCCGGCTCGGATGAAGTGACGGTGGAAGAGGAGCTGTCCCGTGTGCTCGATGTCGTGGCGCAGCTGGCGGATGCCGGCTACTGCGTGAGCATCGATACGCGCCATCCGGAAGTTGCCGCCCGCTGCGTCGAAGCCGGCGCCGCCATCATCAACGACGTGTCGGGGTTCCGCGATCCTGCCATGGTCGAGCTTGCCGCCCGAACGGATGTCGGCTGCGTGGTCATGCATATGGCGGGCGAGCCGAAGACCATGCAGGACAATCCCGTCTATGACGACGTGGTCGAGGATGTGAAGGCCTACCTGGCCGGACAGGCCAAGATGCTCGAAGATGCAGGCGTCGACCGCTCGCGCATCTGCGTCGATCCCGGTCCCGGCTTCGGCAAGACGGCATCGCAGACCATGGAGCTGATGCGCAACATCCATGAGTTCGTCCATCTGGGCTATCCGGTGATGGTGGCCGCTTCCCGCAAGAGCTTCATCGGGTGGGCGTACGGCATTGAGAACCCCGCCGATCGCGACGTCGCCTCCGCTGCGGTGGCGCTGGAAGCTTGCGAACTGGGCGCTTCAGTCGTGCGCACGCACAACGTGGAGCTCACGCGCAAGACGCTCGATGACCTTCGCCCCTACGTCGTGGTGGGCATGGGCTGCAACGTTGCCCTGGTCGCCAACGAAGGCGAAGAGACCGAAGGCAAGATCGCGAACCTGGAGCATGCCATCGGCGCCATGTGCACGTTGCCGGATACGCAGATCGTGGACATCTCGCCGTATTATGAAAGCGAACCCGCCTATTACGAGGATCAGGACACGTTCATCAATGCGGTGGTGCTCATGCGCAGCGGCATTCCTCCCAAAGAGCTTCTGGGTTATCTGCATGCGATCGAGAACAGCCTGGGTCGTGTGCGCGAGATTGAAAACGGCCCGCGCACCTGCGATCTGGACATCCTCGACTATCAGCTGTACGCGTTCGAGAGTGAAGAGCTCACGCTTCCGCATCCGCGCGTATGTGAACGTGATTTCGTCGTGAGGCCGCTGCTGGACATCCTGCCCGGCCACGTGCTGGCTGACGGCACGCCTGTCACGCTCGATGGCGCCGTGTACGGCAAGGCGCACAGGCTGTGAACGCTTCGATGGGCGATTGCGCTGTGCCCGCGACGGACTTGGGAGCCGGGGCTTCTGAGGACCGGCCTTCTGTTGCGGACGTGCCCGCGGAGGCATTCGGCCCATGGCGCATACGCACAGTCGATGTGACCGCTTCGACCAATGACGATGTGCGCTTGCTGGCCAAAGCGGGCGCCCCGCAGGGCAGCGTGGTCGTGGCCCGTCGCCAGGAAGCCGGTCGCGGGCAGTGGCGACGCGTTTGGAAAAGCCCCGAAGGCGGACTGTATTTCTCGTTTCTGCTCAGGCCGGGAACCTCGGCGGATGAGTGGCCTGCCATGAGCCCCGCAATCGCTGCCGACGTGCGCGAGGCGCTGATCGGGCATTTCGGCATTGATCCTGCGGCGATCCGCGTGAAGCTTCCCAACGACATAGTCTGCGACCGGGGGAAACTCTGCGGTATCGTGCTCGAGGCCTTCGATGGCGATTGCGTTGTCGTGGGCATCGGCGTGAACGTGCTCCCGCCCGCCGAGCCCATCGTGACCGACGGCCGCAACGTGCCCGCGTATGCTGTTGAGCTTGCTGACGCTGCCTGGGTCGGCGCTGCCCAGGCCGGCATGCCCGAGGGCCGTACATGGCCCAAGGCCGGAACACCCGAAGCGTGCAGTGCTCTTGATGGTCTGCTTGAGGCTATTTTAGGTCAGCTCGGTCACCTTATCTGATCATCCTTCGTCGCTTGAGGTGCCGCCTTGCTCCTGAGAGCGAGCCGGATGCTGTGCCGAGGCGAGGTTTCCGATGTTTCGCGCAAAAAACGCCCTTGTTGGCATCGATAAGGCCACTTTGTCGGGGAAATTGGCTGGATTTGGAAGCAGCGTACTGGTGTGATTTCCAAAACCCCTGGTCGAAATTATGTCGAAATGACTATAAAAATGACGTATCGCGTGAGCTCAATGATGTTCGACCTGAAAATACGGAAAATTCCCGACAAAGTGGATGCATTGATGCATCAAACCCCGATTAGTGCGCGGAACTCATGTTCATATGCGGACAAAGCCCGGATTGCATCGTGCGGAAAGCATCTTGACCTTTGAGATGAGGGCGGTGTCTGCAGCATTTGCGCAGGTTTTGTATACACAAGCGCTTCCTTTGTTAGAATATCAGGTTTGTGGAATGCAAGTGCGGGCTGGATTTCCGGACCGCGACTAAGGCATATGACGTACGGAATCATGGCAAAAGGAACAAAGGTGAAAGCATGGCAGAGCAACTGACTGAACAACAGGGTGCGCGCGGACCTTCCGACAATACGCGCATCAGCCGCATGGGAACGGGCAGCATTCCCCGGTTGACGATGGAATTCGCCGTCCCCGCCATCCTGGGCATGTTGGTAAACGGCGCATACAACCTGATCGACTCGATATTCTTGGGCCATGGCGCAGGCGAGATCGGCCTGTCCGCCATTACGGTGGCGTCGCCCACCATGGCAATCTTCATGGCGCTTGCCATGCTCGTAGGCGCCGGCGGCAATGCGCTGTGCGCGCTGAAGCTCGGTGAAGGAAAGCACGATGACGCTGAGCGCTCGCTGGGCAACACGGCCATGCTGAGCATCGTCATCAGTCTGGTCATGGCGGTGGCCGCGCATATCCCGTTCATCATCGACCCCTTGCTGTCGCTTTCATCGGCCACGGACACCGTTCGCCCGTATGCGCAGCAGTTCATCCAGATCATTTCGCTCGGCTGCATCTTCCAGGTGCTGGGCATGGGTCTGAACAACTTCATCCGTACTGCCGGTGCGCCGAACCGCGCGTTGGTGACCATGCTGATCGGCGCCATCGGCTGCACCGTGTTCAATGCCATCTTCGTTCTGTGGTTCCAGTGGGGCGTTGCCGGCAGCGCCTGGGCGACGGTCGCCGGTCAGGCCATCAGCTGCGCTACGGTTCTGTGGTACTTCACCAAGACTCCGAATGTGCCCATCAAGCTGCGTCTTCGCCATTTTGCCCTCAAGCGCAAGATGGTGACGAGCATCCTCGCTTTGGGTGCGGCATCGTTTGCCGTTCAGGCCGGCGGCGCCATCGTCAACTTCTTCATCAACTTCATGCTGGTCAAATACGGAGCCCTCGATCCCATCGGTGCGGACAACGCGCTGGCGTCGGTCGGTGTCGTGCAGCGTATCGGCATGTTCGTCATCTTGCCGCTGATCGGCATGTCCGTTGCCATCCAGCCGTTGCTGGGCTTCAATTACGGGGCGAAACTGCTCGGGCGTGTGAAGAAGACGCTGTCCGTCGGATCATGGGGTGCCACGGTCATGGGCACGTTGCTGTGGGTGCTCATCATGGTGTTCGCGCCGCAGATCGTCGGCTTCTTCGGCATCAATGAGCCGGTGCTGGTCGACTTCACGGCTTTCGCACTGCGCGTCGATCTGATCTTCCTGCCGTTCATCGGCTTCCAGATCGTGGGTTCGAACTACTTCCAGGCGACCGGCCAGCCGACGAAATCCATCATCTTGTCGCTGACCCGTCAGATCCTGTTCCTGATCCCCATGCTCTACATCCTGCCCGATGTGCTTCCACATATCGCGCCGATGCTGGATTCCCTGGATGCTGTGTACTTTGCCGTGCCCGCCGCCGACTTCCTGGCCATCTTCACGACGGCGGTGTTCGTGTGGCATGAGGTGCGCAAGCTCAATCGTAAGATCAAAGACCAGGCTGCGGAGTAGCCGGAAGGAGTCTGAAGCATGCCGAAGCTGCAGTTGCGCGACGTGGGTGTGACCTACGAAGGCGCCCGCGGAACGACCTGCGCGCTGGAGCGTTTCAACATGGACGTCGAGGAGGGCCAGGCGATTGCCGTGCTGGGTCCCTCCGGATGCGGGAAATCAACCAGCCTGCTTGCGGCATGCGGTCTTCTGGTCCCAGGGCAAGGGCAGGTGCTCATCGATGGCCACCCCATTGCCAAGCCCAGGTTGGAGACGGCTTTGATACTGCAGGATTTCGGACTGCTCCCATGGAAGACCGTTGAGCAGAATGCGGGGCTTGCGGCCCAGATCCGCAAGCTTCCGGCTGCGGAGCGGCGCCGCAGAGTGGATGCCGCCCTGGAAAGCGTAGGCCTCTCCGAGTTCGCGAAGGCGTATCCTGCCGAGCTCTCAGGAGGCATGCGCCAGCGTCTTGCCATGGCGCGCGCCATGTCGTGCGATATAGACCTGCTGCTCATGGATGAGCCGCTTTCGGCGCTTGACGCCCTGTTGCGTGAAGAGATGCAGGACCTGCTCAAACGGTGCTGGAGCGAGAAACGCTATGCGCAGGTGCTGGTCACGCATTCCATCGAGGAGGCCGTGTACCTTGGCCAGCGCATCCTCGTGGTGTCCCCGCGTCCCGGACATGTGGTGTTCGAGCTGGAGAATCCGGAGATGGAACATGACGGATGGCGCGACGACCCGCTGTTCTTCGAGCGGTGCAGGCTTTTGCGGGAGCGCCTTCGCCAGGGGGGTGATTCCCATGATGCGTAAGATCGCCGGATACGCCTTCGCCATCGTATTCATCCTTGCGGGATGGCAGCTGACGGCCATGGCGGTTGCAAGCCCCGCTCTGCCCGGTCCTGTGGAAGCGATTCCCATGGTCGGCCTGTATTTCTCCGATCTGTGGCCGGCGTTTCTGGTCAGCTTGTACCGCGTGGTCGCGGCCATGGCCATAGGAACGCTGCTCGCCATTCCGTTGGGATTGGTGTGCGGCCGTTCGCCGCGCGTCGATGCGGTGTTCGCCCCCGTCCTCTACTTCCTGTACCCCTTGCCGAAAGTGGTGCTTCTGCCGGTGCTCATCGTGCTGATGGGGCTGGCCGATGCGCCCAAGATCACGCTGATCGCGATCACCGTGTTCTTCCAGGTGCTGGTGACGGTGCGCGATGCGGCCCATAGCGTGCCGGAGGAAAGCGTCCTCTCTGTCCGAAGCCTGGGCGCCGGACGCTGGGATATCTACCGTCATGTCATCGTGCCCGCCACGCTGCCCGAGCTGTTCACGGCGCTGCGCATTTCGAGCGGCACCGCCGTGGCCATCCTGTTTTTCGCGGAAAGCCTGGCCGGCTCCACGGGTCTGGGGTATTTCATCGTCGATGCATGGGCGCTTCTGGCGTATCCGAAGATGTTCGCCGGCATCATAGCCATGGCGCTTCTGGGCGTGGTGCTCTATGAGGCATTCGAGATGGCGGAGCGCCGTCTCACACGTTGGCGCAAAGCGGGCCGCTAGTCTGCGCCGGCCGGCTGCAGCAGGCGCTAGCTGTTTGATGCCAAGACGTTGTTTACATCCGGGCGGTGACAAATAGGGAGG
>CAUWJA010000005.1:0-19002 GCA_963558905.1 uncultured Eggerthellaceae bacterium | reverse complement strand
GAAAGCGGATCGGTTACGCAGCGTGAAGACGGTCCAGTCTGGCTGCCGCACTCCCCAAGTAGGTGGATTTGACCAGAAGTCGGATTTTCCCATACACGCCGCACAGCTGACGGCCATCCGGACCCAGATGCCAAGCAAGTCACGACTGGAACGCATTTTGCTACAAGGGCCGTAAGACAGAAACGACCGGAGCACGGAGAGACATGAAAGCATCGAACGGTACAACCCTGCGCACCATCGCCGAACCTGCAGCAACAAGCCTCGAAGCGCGCATCGCGCGGCTCGAGGCCGAGCGAGCGATCCGCGAGACCATAGCCCACTACGCCCGTTGCGTGGATGCCCGCGACAGCGAAGGAGCGGCTTCGATTTTCACTGAAGACGGGCAGCTCTGCGGACCAGGCGCGCCCGCCGTCCAGGGTCGCAACCACATCGCGCGGCTCTATGGCAAGCTGCTCGGACGCATGACCTCTTCCACCCATCTGGTAGGAAATGAGCAGGTGCTGTTCACGTCGGAAAACTCCGCAATGCTGCACTGCGCACTGCTTGCCTGGGAAGGTTTCGGCGAGGCTCTCGACACAGGCGATGCGAACCGCTTTTCGCTAGGCCGATACGAGCTTGACATGGTGCGCGAAGACAACGGCGAATGGCGCGCACGCACCATGACCGTCGTCTTCGCAGGCCAAACCGGAAGCCCCCGCTATGCCGAGCACGTGGACCGCCCTTGGCCGCCTTACTCCGAAGCAGGTGCGCCGGCAGGCGGCCCGCAGGAATCGGCCCCATCCCCGGCAGGCGGCTCGCAGGAATCGGCCCCAGCGCCGGCAGGCGGCTCGCAGGATTCGGACGACTCGAAGGAATCGGCCTCAAACGCGCCGAGGTCCTCAACGAATGAATGGCTCAAGATGTAGAACTCATCCTGGCTGGGACGATGCGTGCGCCCCATGGGCTCGAGCGTGTCATCGTAGGCAAACGCCGCATCCACATCGATTGCAAGCGCGGGGCTTTCGCGATAGGTCCACGAACGGCCCGCCAACGCACCTGACACCAGCTCTTTGACCAGCATGGCCGCAGGGAACTTCCCTCCCTCGGCGCACACGCCGAACAACCTGCAGCTCTTGAAGCCCAGCCCCATGTAATTCGCAGGACTGCCGACGATCACAATGGCCTCGCCGCCCATGCGCGCAGCCGCCTCGATCGAATGCTCGAGCAGCATACGGCCGTAGCCTTGCCGCTAAAAATCGGGGCGGATGCTCACAGGGCCGAATGTGAGGATGCTCTTGACGTCTCCCGTCTCGTCGGTGAGCGTAGCCTTGGTGTACATGACATTCCCGATGACCTCGCCGTTTCGTTCTATCACGAAGTCCAGTTCAGGGATGAAATCCTCATGCCCGCGCATGTTGCGGACCAGATAATGCTCCACGCAGCCGGGTGCATACATGTTGTAGAACGCCTTGCGTACTACATCCTCCACGATGGCGCGATCGCTTTCACGCTCGTTGCGGATGATGACGGAATCGGCATTCTTCATTTCGCTTCCTCTTAACATCAAGCGGCGGGCCGAAACCCGCCGCACGAATCAGTTCTTGAAGCCGGCTCGATTCTTGGACCAGACTAGTTCTTGAAGCTGTGGATGGGCGCCGGGATGCGGCCGCCCCGGCTGACGAAGGCCTCGCAGCTGGCGCGGTTCACGGGCATGATGGGCGCGTAGCCCAGCAGGCCGCCGAATTCCGCGGTCTCGCCCACGCCCTTGCCGGCAACGGGGATCAGGCGCACGGCCGTGGTCTTCTGGTTGACCATGCCGATGGCCGCCTCATCGGCGATGATGCCGGAGATGGTGGCCGCGCTGGTGTCGCCGGGGATGGCGATCATATCCAGACCCACGCTGCACACGCAGGTCATGGCCTCGAGTTTCTCGATGGTGAGCTGGCCGGATTCCGCCGCATCGATCATGGTCTTGTCCTCAGACACGGGGATGAACGCGCCGGACAGACCGCCCACGTACGAGGACGCCATGACGCCGCCCTTCTTGACCTGGTCGTTAAGCATGGCCAGCGCCGCGGTGGTGCCGGGACCGCCCACATGCTCCAGACCCATCTCCTCCAGGATCTCGCCCACGGAGTCGCCGACAAACGGCGTGGGCGCCAGCGACAGGTCGATGATGCCGAAGGGAACGCCCAGACGACGGCTTGCCTCCTGCGCGACCAGCTGGCCCACGCGGGTGATTTTGAACGCGGTGCGCTTGATGGTCTCGCACAGCACTTCGAAGCTTTCGCCACGCGCGGCCTCGAGCGCGCGCTTGACCACGCCGGGACCGGAAACGCCCACATTGATGACGGCGTCGCCCTCGGTCACGCCGTGGAAGGCGCCCGCCATGAACGGGTTGTCATCGGGCGCGTTGCAGAACACCACCAGCTTCGCGCAGCCCAGGCTGTCGCGGTCGGCCGTGGCCTCCGCCGTGGCTTTCACGATTTCGCCCATCAGCTTGACGGCGTCCATGTCGATGCCGGTCTTGGTGGAGCCCACGTTCACGCTGGCGCACACGTTCTCGGTCTCGGCCAGCGCCTGCGGGATGGAGCGGATGAGCAGCTTGTCCGCGGGGGTCATGCTCTTGGACACCAGCGCCGAAAACCCGCCCAGGAAATTGACGCCCACCGCATGCGCGGCGTCGTCGAGCGTGTGGATGATGCGCACGTAATCCGCCTCGGTCTTGCAGGCGGAACCCCCCACCAGCGAGATGGGCGTGACCGAAATGCGCTTGTTGACCACGGGGATGCCGAATTCGCGCTCGATGGCTTCGCCCGTGGACACGAGGTCTTTGGCGTACGTGGTGATTTTGCGGTAGATGTTGTCGCACAGGACATCCAGGTCATCGCTCACGCAGTCCAGCAGGCTGATGCCCATGGTGATGGTGCGCACGTCGAGCTTCTCCTGCTCGATCATCTGGTTGGTCTCGCGGACCTCCATGATATTCAGCATTGGGATTCCTCCGATTCGGAAGGGGCGGAAGGGATGCCGGGCCGCTGGGCGGCGGGGCAGCGGGCAGGTGGCCGGGCGGGGCGACATGCGGGGCGGTGCGGTGCCAAGCCGCTGGGCGGGGCGACATACGGGGCAGTGCGGTGCCAAGCCGCCGGGCGGCGCTACACGCGGTGCATCTTGGTGAAGATGTCCTCGCGCTGGCAGCGGATGCTCACGCCGATCTCCTGGCCCAGTGCGTCGAGCTCTTCGACCATGGTGGCGAAATCCTTGCTCGTCTCGGTGATGTCGGCGATCATCATCATGTTGAAGAATCCGTCGATGATGGTCTGGGAAATGTCCAGGATATTCACGTGGCTGTCGGCCAGATACGTGCATACGCGGGCGATGATACCCACGGTGTCTTTGCCGACGACGGTGATGATGGCCTTGCTCATGGGTCCTCCTTCGGGCGAGGGATTCGGTTCGAAAAGTATACCCCGTTCTTCAGGGCGTCCTTCCCTGAATAGCATTCTGGGCCCCATACGGAGCCCAGAATGCTGAGAGAGGAAAACTGACTGCATCAAGGGGAAAATGCGTCAGTTGCAAGAGAGGCCTGCAGATTGATCGGATCCGCAGATGCCAACCAATAAGCAATTTCCGTGCCAGTTTTCCTCTACTGCTCACGTGGAGCATATCGGTTCACGCCATCTTCACATTTCCGAACGGCGCGACCGTCTTCGACAAGATAGTCCAGCACCACAGCGCCGCCCTCGACGATGCACATGCGCTGCAGAAGCGGAATATCCTCCCATGCATCGAAGGGAACATTCCACCTGATGAGACGGGTGGCCTCAAACCCGGATATGCCGGGATTGGCCGCTATGATCCCGTAGGCCTCCTGCGCACGGTCTTCATGGTGCCCTATCAACCACTCAACGCGATTGCGCCAGTCAGGACGCAGCTCGCCATGGGACACCATGAGCCGGCTGATGGGCATATCGAGCAGCTTGCGCAGATTGCCCAGATACGAGCTCATCGTATCCGTGCGTCCCAGACGCATGCCCAAGCTGGGGGAAATGACGAAAAGGACGTGGTCGCCGCCGAACAGCATGCCGCTGCGCCTATGGAACAGCGACAGATGCCCGGGCGTGTGCCCGCCCGTGCCGATCACCTCGAACCGCTGCGATCCCACATAGATCGCATCGCCTTCGCCCACGAAGCGCAGATCATGGGCAGTCGCGTCGAAGGCGTCCATGCCCATGCCGAACCGGCGGAACGCGGCGGCAAGATTATCCGGAACGCCCTCGCGCACCCAACGGTCCCTCATCCTGAGCACGTAATCCTCGTCGCGCGACTCGACCATGCCCTCGAAGTCCACCGGGCTCAAGTACACGGGCGCGGACGGCCCAGCGACCGCATCGAGCAGGCCCGCATGGTCGTAATGCAGATGCGTCAGGAAAAACGAGGTGCGGCCCATGTCGACGCCTATTTCGGCCAAAGCGCTGGCAAGAACCTCGCGCCCCTCTTGCGTAGCGGCGCCGGTATCCACGATAAGGAACTCACCGTCGCTTTCCACCACAAAGCAATTCGTATCCTGCGTGCTCACGTTGACGAACGGCACGGACACGCAATACACCTTCGGGTCATCGGCGACTGCACGCCAATGGCGGCCCTCGTCACTTATCGACTTCAACTGACACCTTCACTCTCAAATGCAGCTGCTCCATCCTGCGGTACAGCGTGTTGCGCGACACTCCCAGCTCCTTGGCAACCTGGGAGATGTTGCCCCCATGGGCCTCTATCAGCTCCGCAATGCGGCTGCGCTCGCGATCGTCGGGAGACTCCTCGGCGGGCGCATACATCACCGACCCCGGAGGGAATCCGGCCGATGCGCCGAACGAAACCCCGGCGTCTTCCAGCTCCTCCATCCGGGTTGCGGTCGCAGGGGCGAAGCCGCCGGGCTGGCCGAAGCCCGCCGGGACGAAGCTGCCGGACCGGCCGGCGCCACCCGGGGCATATCCGCCCGGCTGGCCGGGATGCGCGGCTGCGCCATCCGGGAAACCGGCGAACTGCTGAGCGGGCACGAACCTCTCCCGTCCGCTGCGATACACCGCATTGGCAACATGGGCGGGAAGGTCATCGCGGGACACGGCCGCGCCTTCGCCTCCCATGATCAGCGAACGCTCCACGATGTTTCGAAGCTCGCGCACGTTGCCCGGCCACGAATAGCTGACGAACGCCGACATCACGTCGTCGGAAAACGGCGAATACGGCAATCCCAGCGTTTCGGAAAGATGCTCGTTGAAAAACTCCGCCAGAAGGGGGATGTCGGATGAGCGCTGGCGCAGAGAGGGAAGCCTCACCTCCACCATGCTCAGGCGATAGTACAGGTCGGCGCGAAACGTCCGAGCATCGATCATCCTCTGAACGTCTTGGTTGGTGGCCGCCAGGAAGCGCACGTCCAAGTTGCGCGGCTCATTGGAGCCCAACCGCATGACCTGCTGCTCCTGGATGACGCGCAGCAGGCTGACCTGGAGGTCCATGGGCATCTCGCCGATCTCGTCGAGGAACAGCGTGCCCCCGTCGGCGGCCTCGATCTTGCCCGGGGCCCCGGACTCGCGGGCGCCGGTGAACGCGCTGCGCTCGTAGCCGAACAGCTCGGCGGCGAACAGGTCGCGCGGGATGGCGCCGCAGTTGATGGCCACGAAGTTGCCCTTGCGGCCGGACAGGCGGTGCAGAGCGCGCGCCACGACCTCCTTGCCCGAGCCGGTCTCGCCCAGGATCAGCACGTTGGCCCTGACCGGGGCGACCTTGCGCACCAAGGCGTCCACCTTGCGCCATTCTTCATGTTCGCCGATATAGTCGATGGTCCGGTCGTACTGCGCGCCGGACTGGCCTTTCTTGGCAATGGACATGCGTCCCACCGTGGGCTCGGATTTCCGCTCTTCCGGCCTATCGAAGACGAACACCATGAACGACATGCCATTCTGGAGTTCGATGTTGTGCCGGCGGGCCAGCATGAGCACCTTCTCCTCTTTGCGGCGCGGCGCCTTGAACACCACTTCTTCCGACATGCCGCCCTTCGGAACCATGGCGAGCACCGACTCCAGCGGATTCCTGCCGGACAGATATGCGGAAAGCGACTGCGTCCCGTATGAAAACGTCTCGTATTTGGGCAGATAGGACCGCATGGGCTCATTGGCGATGAGAATGCGGCCCGCCCGGTCGGTGAGCAGGACAGGGGCGTCCATCAAACGGATCAGGGGACTGAAGAATTCTGCGGTGGAAAGCTTCGCCCACATGCCCCGGCCCGCGCAGAACAGATCGTTTGCCAAATCGACCCCGAGCGCGCACATGTCCAGCGCGTAATCAGGCAGGCGCCTCATGGGATCGTTGAAGTTGAGGGCGCCGTAGTACACGCCGTCTTCATCCAGAAACGGCGCGCTGACGCCGGAATAGGCCTGAGACACCGCACGGTACTGCTCGAAGCCGTCGCATCGAACCGGCTTCTTCTCGTAAGGGACTATGGTGGCGTTTCCCGTGCCCACCTGCTCCTCCAAGACGAAGGTGCCGAATGTGCGCGGATAAAAATCCAGCGGACTGAAGAATTCGAAGACGAAGTTCTCCTGATCCATCAGCGACACGTTGCAGTTGAGCAGCGTCATCAGCATCTTCATCACCGGGATGTTCGCCCGGCTGGAATGGGCATACCGGGAGCGCTTCTCCTCAAGCAGCGCCGCATCCATGGAGGGGAAATCGCTGCTCCAGGGATTCACGCCCGCGGCGCGGCACCGCAGCCACGATCGGGCTATCTCGGGACGCACGACCTCCTCATCGATGACGCCCGTGTTGATGAACGCCCTCCATGCCTCGGCCTGGCGCTGTTGACCATCCATGGTTCCCCCTTTCCGATGCCGCAACGGCGCTATCAGCGCCTGCGACGGGACTGCGCTTCAATGCCCAACGATTCCCTGTACTTCGCCACTGTACGCCGCTTGATGTCGATGCCGCGCTCATTGAGAATCTGCGTGATGCCCGCATCGCTCAAGGGGTGCGCACGGTCTTCGGCAGCGACCAGTTCGCTGATGAGGCCCTTGATGTCATAGGACGAGAGAGCACCTCCCGACGACGACGGGCCCGAAGCCGGCACCGCCCTCGAGAAGAACATCTTCATGGGATATGTCCCGCGCGGCGTTTGCACGTACTTCCCCTGCACGGTGCGGCTCACCGTGGACACATGGACGCCCAAGCTGTCGGCGGCCTGCTGCATGGTGAGCGGGGCGATTCCGCCTTCAGCCGATGAGAAGAAGCGGTGCTGATGCTCGATGAGGAACAGGCCGAAGCGATACAGCGTCTGCTTGCGCTGATCGAGATTGCGCAGCAACGCGACAGCCTCTTCGCGCTTGTTCAGCAGATAATCGCGCGCCTCCCGCATAAGCGAACCGCTCTGCGCCATCGCCACGTACTGCTCATTGAGCGAAAGGCAGCTTTGGGGATCGCCCACCACCTGGACCGAAAAATCAAGGCCGTCACGGCGTATCACCAGGTCGGGCGTCACATACGCCGCCACCGAAGACGATGCGAACTCAGAGCCCGGACGAGGGTTGAGGGCCAGGACGGCTTCATGGACGCACCGCAGCTCGCGGGGCGAAAGCTTGTAGGTCCGAGCCAGGCGCGAAAGCCGGTTGGCGGCGATATCCTCCAGGTCGCTGCCGATCATGGCACGCAGGATATCGCGGTAGGGGTCATCGTCCCTGATCTGCAGAAGAAGGCATTCGCGCAGGTCGCGAGCGCCCACGCCCGCAGGCTGCATGCGCTGCACCAGGGCGAGCATCTCTTCGGCGTGCTCTGCGGTGGTCCCGCATTCGAACGCCACCAAGCCGATATCGCCCGTGAAATACCCGTCGTCGGAGATATTGTCTATGATTTCCGCGCAGACGCGCATGTCCGCCTCGTCGGAACAGGCGCAGAATGCCTGGAGATGCAGGTGGGCGTGGAGCGTTTCCGTCTCCGAAAGGCCATCGCTCATACGGGAGAAGTCCCATTCGACAGCCGATGCATGGCCGGATTCGCGCCATAGGGGCGAAGGGGACGAACCTGATCCGCCGTACAGCGCGTCCTGCCCTTCCGCATCGCCGGCGGCGTTTCCGCGGGCCGCCTGACCGGACTCGCCGTCCGGCTCCGGTCCGCGATCCGCCGAACCCGCGCCGCCCTCGGATGAAGAGGAGCGGTCGAACACCTCTTCGCTGGGCAGCTGCTCGAAGCAAAACATCTCGTCGTCGTAATTGATCTCAAGCAGCGGATTGCTCTCGGCTGCAGCAGTCACATAATCAGGAAGCAGGGACACGGGCAGCGCCAAGACCTCGAGGCCCTGGATGGATGCGGGGGCGATCTTGGTCTTCGTGCGCGTCGCAGCGCGAGCGGACGAGTCAAGCTGAACACCCAAGGACTGCATCGCTCTCCTATCCGATCCGGATTCCGCCAATCTGCCACAGTGTAGAAGAATTCCGCGCAGATGTTAATCCCTTCCATGATTAATTGAAGAATTCAGGATGCCTGGCATGAATTATGCTTGACCAATCAAGTTGCCCAGAAAGGAGCTTCCATGAAACACCTGTCCCGCGACATCCCCCCAGACTCCGCCGGCCTTGCGAACCCTGCGCCCGCCTTCGACATCATCCCCTTCGCACCCGAATACGAAACAACCCTGAAAGCCCTGGGCGAAGATGCCGGCATGGGGACCCTGGAGGGCTTCGAGCGCACCGCCATCGCCCGCAGCGCCGGCGGCAACGAAGTGCTGGGTTTCTGCCGCATCCGCGTATTCGACGACGTGGCCTACGTGAACCCCCTGGTCACAGCTCCGCAGGCACGGGGCATGGGCGTCGGGCGCGCGCTCATGCTGCACTGCGCGGACCTCTACGGAGAACTGCGCCTCGTCGCGCGGGGCTACGCGGTGCCGTTCTACCGGTCGATAGGCTGCACCGACGCCGCATGGCAGGATATCGCGCCCGAGATGGCCGGAGACTGCCCCGCCTGCCCTGACGCGGCCACGTGCAATCCGCAGCCCATGAAGCTGGTTGTTTCAAATTCTGCCCAATCAAATGATTGAATAGTGCCCAACGGAATGATTAAATAGTGCCCAACGAAATCGTTGAATTCTGCCCAACGATTGCCTTTAGCCACCAGAGGAGGGGGCATGCCGTTCGAAGACCTCCCGCGAATAGCCGACGCGGAACTCGCCGAAAAGCTCGCCCGCTCAGGCGCCGTGGTCATCCGGGGCGCCAAGTGGTGCGGCAAGACCGAAACGGCAAGGCAGCAGGCCGCCAGCGTCCTATATATGCAAGATCCCGACGAATACGCCCACAATTCACTGCTTGCGGAAACGAAACCGTCCCTGCTACTGCAAGGTGACCAGCCGAGGCTCATCGACGAATGGCAGGATGCTCCCCAGCTTTGGGACGCCGTTCGCTTCGCTGTCGACAGACAGCACGGAGCCGGCCACTTCATTCTCACCGGGTCGGCAACGCCGGGCGAAACCCCCAGACATTCGGGCGTCGGCCGCTTCTCGTTCATGACCATGCGGCCGATGAGCCTGTTCGAGTCCCGCGACTCCTCGGGAGACGTCTCCCTGAGCCAGCTCTTCACCGACCCCTCATCAATCGAGGGCATGTCCAACGCGGACATCGAGGACTACGCGCATCTGGTATGTCGCGGCGGCTGGCCCGAGGCCGTGATCTCCCCCTCGAAGTCTGCAGCATACGGCATGGCGAAAGATTATCTGACGGCCGTGGCGAACGAAGACATCAGCCGGGTCGACGGAACCCAGCGCAATCCAGCGTACGCTTTGCTCGTGATGCGAGCATACGCGAGCAAAACCGCGACGCAGGCGAACATGGCCGCCATCCGAAATGACATGAAAGCCCAAGGAAGCGAACTGTCGCGAAACACCGTGGATGCCTACGTGGCCGCATTGCGAAAGCTCTACGTCTTCGAAGATCTAGAATCCTGGAAGCCATCGCTGCGCGACAAGACACGCATTGCCACCACGCCGACACGGCATTTCGTAGACCCTTCGCTTGCCGCGGCCGCAATGGGGGCAACACCCGACATCCTCCTTCGGGACATCCCCACGTTTGGAATCCTGTTCGAGTCGCTCTGCGTGCGCGACCTGCGCATATACGCAGAGAGCATGGGCGGCAAAGTCCACCATTACCATGACGACAGCGGCAAAGAAGCCGACGCGGTCATCGTTTTGGATGATGGGCGGTGGGGTCTCGTGGAAGTCAAGCTGGGCGCGAGCAATGTGGAAGAGGGCGCCCGCAACCTGATTGACCTGAAGGAGAAGATCGACTGCAGCCTCATGGGCGAACCCGCATTCCTCATGGTCATGACCGCGGGGCCTTACGCCTATCAGCGCAATGACGGTGTCGCCGTGGTTCCACCCGCTTGCCTTCGTCCGTGATTCCACCCGACGGAGCAGCTGAATAGTGCCCAACGGAATCGTCGGATTCTGCCCGACGGCCGCAGACGAGGCAACCTAACGGCGCGCCCGTTCGCCCCAGGGAACGCCCGCCAGCGTGGCGGCCACGGCTATGGCGCAGGACACCGACACCGGCACGATGACCCAAACGGAAGGCGTCCAGCTCGACATGCCCGAGGCCAGCCAGGCAGACACCAGCACCGAACCGATGATCAGAGCGCTCGCCCCGACGGCTCCCGCAAAAGCAAGGGGCCGCGTCCCGCGGGAGCAGCACGCAGACAGAAGCACGGCGGATGCCACCCATGCGGCCAGCTGCACCCATGTGGCGGGATCGGAAAACAAGGCTGCGGCATTGGCTTGCATGTGGTTTGAGAAATGCCAGTTGACCAAGGCGCTCCAGTCGAAGACGGCCATCGACCCCGAGGACGCCAGAACCGCCGCCATCCCGAATGAGAACAGCGCGCAAACGGCCGCATCGCGGACCTTGAGCACATAGCCGCATACCAAAGGCGAAAGGGCGCCGAATCCCAGCGCGCCCAGCCAGACATGCGCCAAACCCGCCGAAGCGCACGCAGCGCTGCCGCGCCCGGAGAAAAACCACCACGCACCGCCCGCGATCGCCGCAAGCACGGCCATCGCCACGGCATCGTTGACGAACAGCGCCACGGCCAATGCCGCGACGGAAAGCAGAGCACCCAGCGCGGGGCTTGCCAGCGAGGCGACGGCCAGAAGCGCGCACAGTCCGAAGAACAAGGCTCCGGGCGCACCGGCGCCGGATGCGGCGACACCACCGGACAGCTGCGGGATGTTCGCCAAAAACAGCACCCCGGGGCCCGTGCAGACCGCAGCCGTGAACAGGCGGCGCAGCACGGCGCGGGCACGGTCGCTCAAAACCGGCATGGCCGGACGGAACTCGGAGCCTTCAGCATCGGCGCGCTCCTCGAAATCCTCGCACGCCTCGCCCACTAGAACGGCCAGCTGGCGCTTGCCCTGGCGAGCGTTGCCCAGATACGGCTCGAGGGCGTCGGCGAATTCCCGCACCGACGGGAAACGGTCTTCGCGGTCAAGCGAGAGCGCATCGAAGAGCACGTCATCTGCGGCAGCGGGCATATCACCGCGCGCGAGCGACGGCACGACCAATTCCGCATCTTCTATCGCCGCTTCCGCGCGAGCAAGGTCGGGGGCGAAAAACGGGTTGTCTCCCGTCAGCATCTCGTAGGTCAGCGCAGCCAGCGCCCATTCGTCGGTGCGCTCGTCGGGCGCTTCCAGACGCATCTGCTCCAGCGGCATGTAGCCGATGGTTCCGCCCTCCGCCTGGCCGAAACCCGCGCTATGGGACAGCTCGGCCAAGCCGAAGTCGGAAACCTTCACCTGGCCTTGGCGGTCGATCAACACGTTATCCGGCTTGATGTCCAGATGCAGCACCTGATTGTCATGCGCCACCTCGAGCGCGTGCGAAACCGCACCGAAAACCGATGCCGCTATGTCAAGAGGCAGAGGCCCTCCGTAATCGCGCATGAACCGCGTCAGCGTGACGCCGTCCACGTATTCCATGATCAGATAGGCCATGCCGTCGGCTATCTCGAAGTCATAGACGCCCACGATGTCGGAATCGGATAGCATGGCCGCCGTACGCGCCTCATCGAGGCCGGGGATGCGCACGGCATCGGGCCCTTCGCCCGCAGGCACCCCGCCATCGAGGGGCAGGCACTTGATAGCGACGCGCCGCTGGATGCGCGTATCCCACGCCACCTGCACTGTCGCGAAACCGCCTTTGCCGGCGGTGTCGATGACTCTATATCTGTTCAGAATGAGATTTTGCACAGAGGGTGCCTTTCGTCTACAATTTTGAAGTTATTATATATGTCTTGAGCTAACGAACCAAAAACGCAGAAAGGCTTGAGTCGACATGGGACTGTTCTCACGTTTTGAAGGCAAGATGGAAGACACCTTCGAAGGCGCTGCCGATAAGATGTCAAACTCCCCCATTTCACCTGTTCAGATTGTCAAAAAAGCCGAAAAGCAGATGAAGCGCGAAAAGGTCGTGAGCGCCGGCCGCCAGTACGCACCCACGCTTTACACCGTCCTGGTGAACCCTGACGACGACCAGCGTCTGTTCGGGTTCTATCCCACGCTCGCCGGTGAGGCTGAAACGCGCCTCGCCGCCGCAGCGGCGTCCGAAGGCCTGGTCATGGAAGGCCAGCCCCTGGTGCGCTTCATCGTCGACGAAAGCCTCAAGCACGGTAAATTCGACATCATCGCCGAGCCGGTAAGCGCCCCGATCATCGCCCAGCTGCGCGCCGAGGAGATGCAGCGCTACGGCATGGGCGGCGCCATGGGAGGCGGCGCACCCTACCCCAACGCCGGCCAGCCCGCAGGCTACCCCGCGGCTGCCGCGCAGGGCTTCGGCCGCCCCGCACCCGCACCGGCACCGGCCCAGCCGCAGGTGCAGCCCTACGGCGCACCCATGGGCGCGGCCGCGCCCCAGCCCTACGGCGAGCACGATCCGTTCGCAGAACCCCCGATGTACGGGCTGCAGCAGGGCGGCTCCGCCCCCTTCGGGCAGCAACCGCAGATGGCTCCGCAGGCCCAGCCGCAGGCGGAATGGGCCGCCCAGCAGAATCCGGCCAAGCCGCCGCTGCCGTATGTGCCCGAAGAAGAGATCGACTATTCCGTGGATTACGGCGAATACACCTTCGACAGCCGCAACTTCCAGGACTACCGCCAGCCCGCTGAACCTGAGCGCGCCCAGGCGGAAGAAAGCCGCGACGGCGGCCAGACCGGTTTTTCCGAGGCATCTGACGAAGCCCCTGCGGCCTCCCATCCCGAATCGGCCGACCCCTTCGACGGCGACAACAACCCCGATCCGTTCAGCGACGTGGATTCCCAGCAGTCCGACCAGGCGGCCAGCCAGCCGTTTGCGCCGTCTGCCAGCCAGCCGTTCGATCAGCAGGCGGATGCGCCTTACGGGCAGCAGCCCTACGGCGCGGCCAGCCAGCCGTTCGCCCAGCCGGGCTACGGACAGAACGCCTACGGGCAGTCGCCCTATGGCCAAAACGCTTACGGGCAGCAACCCGGACAGCAGCCCGGACAACCCTACGGCGCGGCCAGCCAGCCGTTCGCCCAGCCGGGCTACGGCCAACCCGGATTCGATGCCTCCTACGGGCAGCCCTACGGCGCCCCGGTTTCCGCACCGTTCGGCCAGCAGCCCTATGCAGCCGCACCGGTTCCGCCCACGTCCGTGTTCGCAAACGGCGCCGGCGGCGTGAATGCCGTCCCTGCGCAGAACGCCGTGCGCGCACGCCTCGTGGACATGGCCACGGGCCGCAGCTACAACATCGCCACCAACCGCGTGCTTCTGGGCCGCGACCGCTCCTGCACCATCATGGTCAACGACATCAACGCTTCCCGCCAGCACGCCGAACTGCGCTACGAGCCCCAGGGCGTCTGGGTCATCACCGACCTCGGCTCCACCAACGGAACGCTGGTCAACGGACAGTCCGTCTCCCGCATGGGATTGCGTGAAGGCGACCGCGTCACCCTGGGCATCACCGACTTCATCTTCACCCTGCGCTAACGCGCCAAGGAGGCTTCGATGATCGACGTCGTTCTGCTAGCGGGCCGCCTGCTGCTGGTCGCGCTTCTGTACCTGTTTCTGTTCGCCATCATGAAAACAGGCATCGGCCTGGTCAAAGGACAGCGCCGCAAGGAAAAGTCCTGGGGGCTGTCCGTCGAGCGCGGACCCAAGGAGCTGCGCGGCGTGAAGATGTCCGTCAACGGACCGGTCATCGTAGGGCGCTCCCCCGGCGCGGACATCGTCATCGGGGCCAGCTACGTCTCGGGCCGCCACGCCCGGTTCTCACTCATGGGTCAGAACCTCTTCGTCGAAGACCTGGGATCGACCAACGGAACAGCCGTCAACGGCAAGCGCATCAACGAACCTGTGGCGCTGCGCAACGGCGACGTGGTCAACGTCGGCGACGTGGCCATCCGCGTCCGCTTCGAGTAAGGCGGCGCCGTGGCTACCTCACGCACAGTCCATTCCCGGAAAATAGCACGGGCCGCGCACTCCCACAGCGCGACCAAAGCGTCCATGCCGCTCTACGGCTCGCGCACCGACATCGGATTGGTGCGCGACCATAACGAGGACAGCCTGGTGGTGCAGCCCCCCTTGTTCGCCGTGGCCGACGGCATGGGCGGGCACGCGGCAGGCGAAGTCGCCAGTGAAATCGCCGTGCAGACGCTCGCCGAATTCGCCCCCGAAACAGCTGACGGCGACGAGCTGGCGCGCGCCATCATCAAGGCGAACCGCGCCGTCATCGAAGCCGCCCTCGACGGACGCGGATCCGAAGGCATGGGCACCACGGTGACCGCCGCCATCGTGGACGGAGAGCGCCTGACCATCGGACAGGTCGGTGATTCCCGCGCCTATCTGCTGCATGCCGGCTGCATCCAGCGCATCACGCGCGACCATTCGCTTATGGCCGAATACATCGAAAGCGGCCGCATCACGGAGGAAGAGGCGCGCACGCACCCCGAACGAAGCATCATCACACGCGCGCTGGGCAGCGACCCCAACACCCTGCCCGACATCTACGACATGAACGTTTCCGCAGGCGACAGGCTGCTTCTATGCTCCGACGGCCTTTCCGGCATGATCCGCGATTCGGAAATCGAGCACACGCTCGCCACCGTACGCGATCCTCAGAAATGCGCCGGCATCCTGGTGCGCCAGGCCATCGACGCCGGCGGCAACGACAACATCACCGCCATCGTGGTCGACATCACCGGCAACAGCGAGGTGCGCGCACGCCGCGAGCGCTTCAAGATGCGCGCGGGCGCGCTGTTTCTGGTGGCCGCCCTCCTGCTCGTGCTGGCCGCAAGCTGCTTCGGCTTCTACGCCTACGCGCACAACTCCGCCTACATCAAAGCGGACGGCGGATACGTGGCCATCTACCGCGGCATCCCGGGATCCGTCTTGGGGCTGACCATCTCAAGCCAGGTGGAAGTCAGCGACATGCCTGCAGACCAGGCGCCCGCCGGCGTGCACGACGACCTCGAAGGAGAGGGCCTGCGCGTCGATTCCGTCGATGAGGCCAAGCGCCTTGTCGCCACCTGGAAGCAGCAAGCCGAAGACGGTGATGCCGCATGACGCGCCGCAACACCGAACTGCTTCTGCTGTGCCTGGCAGCACCCATCGTGGTGCTGCTGTTCGCCATGATGCTGGTCAACCAGGGCACCGAGCTCACGTTCGAGACGCTGGCCGTGCCCCTGGGCCTGCTCGGCGCCTTCGTGGTTGCGCACATCGCCGTGCGCATCTTCGCCAAAAACGCCGACCCCGCCATTCTGCCCATCGTGTTCGCGCTATCCGGCATAGGCATCGCCTTCGTGACGCGCCTTGCTCCCGAGCTGGCGATGCGCCAGGTCATGTGGCTGTTTCTGGGCGTCGGGGCCATGATCGCCACGCTGGCCCTCATCCGCAACCTGGACAAGATAGTCGACTACAAGTACACCATCATGGTCGTAGGCCTGGTGCTGCTGCTCTCCCCCATGCTTCCCGTCATAGGCCATGAGGAGCTGGGCAGCCGCATCTGGCTCAAGATAGGCTCGCTGAGCTTCCAGCCGGGCGAGATTGCGAAGATCCTCATCGTGCTGTTCCTTGCCGCCTACCTGGCCCAGAACCGCGAGATGCTCTCCGTCTTCACGGCGCGCGTCGGCCGTTTCCGCCTGCCCGACCTGCGTACATTGGCCCCGCTGCTCATCATGTGGGCCATTTCGTTCATCATCGTCGTCTTCGAGAAGGACCTGGGCTCTGCGCTGGTGTGCTTCGCTCTGTTCCTGATCATGCTCTACGTGGCAAGCGGCAAGAAGCTCTACCCCGTGGTGGGCCTCACGCTGGCGGCAGCCGGCTGTGTGGTGCTATACTCCGCGTTCGGCCATGTGCAGATCCGCGTCAACACCTGGCTCGACCCCTTCGCCGACCCGTCCGGCACCGGCTATCAGCTCTGCCAGAGCATCTACTCGCTGGCTGACGGCGGGCTGTTCGGCGTGGGCGTGGGCAACGGCCTGGCCACCCTCATCCCCGTTGTGGAAAGCGACTTCATCTTCACGGCCATCGCCGAAGAGACCGGTCTTCTGGGCGCCGCCGCCCTGCTGCTGCTCTTCCTTTCACTGGGCATCCGCGGATTCGCCACCGCCGCCCGTGCGAAAAGCGACGTCAGCGCATTCGTGGCCGTGGGCATCACCAGCGTCATCGTCTTGCAGGCGTTCATCATCGTGGGCGGCGTCACGAGGCTCATCCCGCTGACCGGCCTGACCCTGCCCTTCATCAGCCAAGGCGGCTCTTCGCTTCTGGCCAGCTTCATTGGCATAGCCCTGCTTCTGCGCTGCGGCCATGAAGCCACCGGCGTCCAGACCGAAATGACGGGCGCGACCAGCCAAATGGCCCCCATCAGGGCGAACGCCCGCGGATCGCATGCCGCCGGCGCGCATGCCGCATCCCAGGCGACTTCATCCCGCTTCGGATCCGACCCTTCGCAGACCGGCGTGCTGGGACGCGTTGCCCTGGGCAAGCGCCTGACCGAAACCATTCTGGCGCTTTCGGTGCTCTTCGCCCTGCTGGTGGCCAACCTCACCTACGTCATGGTCATCAAGGCGGAGGATTACCAAAGCTATCCGGGCAACAACCACACCCTCTACCAGGAGTCGCGCACCGAACGCGGCGCAATCAGGACATCCGACGGTGTGACGCTGGCCGAAAGCGTGCAGCAGGATGACGGCACGTACGTGCGCAGCTACCCTGCAGGCAGCATGGCCGCGCACGTCGTGGGCTACTATTCGCAACAGTACGGACTCTCCGGCATCGAGGCCGCCATGAACGACACACTCAAGGGGCATGAGAACTACGCCACCTGGACCGATGTCATCAACAACGCCGCCGGCATCAATTCGCCCGGCAACGACGTCACGCTGACCATCGACTCCCGCATCCAGCAGGCCGCGGAATCCGAACTCGAGGGCTGGTCCGGCGCCATCGTGGTGCTCGACCCCAAGACCGGCGCCGTGCTCGCCTGCGCGAGCGCGCCCACCTATTCCAACGCCGATGTCGACACCCTGCTCGCTGCGGCCGCATCGGGCACCGACGACGGAAGCGGCACGCTCATCAACCGCGCAACGCAGGCGCTCTACGCACCGGGTTCCACGTTCAAGCTGGTCACCCTGGCAGCGGCGCTTGACGGCGGAGTGGCTACCCTGGACAGCGAATACGAGGCGCCCGCAAGCATCGACCTGGGCAACGCGGCCGTCACCAACGCCGCCGACCAGGCATTCGGCACCATCACGCTCGAACGCGCCACCGAGGTTTCGGCCAACACCGTCTTCGGCCAAGTGGCCGTGGACCTGGGCCCCGAGGCGCTGGTGTCCGCCGCCCAGAAGTTCGGCTTCAATTCCGCGCTGTCCGGTTTCGAGCTGCCGCTCTACACCTCGCTCATGCCCGACCCGGATGAGATGACGACGTGGGAAACCGCATGGGCGGGCAGCGGCCAGCCTGTCGGCCAGCATGAAAGCCCCGCAGGTCCGCAGGCCACCGTGCTGCAGATGGCCATGGTGGCAAGCGCGATCGCGAACGACGGCGTGCTGCAGACTCCGCACCTGGTGGACAGCGTCTACAACGCCCAAGGCGAGAAGACCCTCATGGCGCCTCCGAAGGGCCTGGGCACCGTGATGAGCAAAACCACCGCCGAAGCCATCACGCAGGCCATGATCGGCGTTGTCAACAACGGTACCGGCTACGGCGCCGCCATCTCGGGCGTCCAAGTTGCCGGCAAGACCGGCACGGCGGAAACCGGGAAGGAAAACGACGACAGCTGGTTCGTGGGATTCGCCCCCGCCGACGACCCCCAGGTGGTTGTTGCCGTCCTGATCGAGCAGGGCGTGAATGCAGACGCCCATGACGAATCGGGGCAAGCGAGCCCGAAAGCGCAAAATGTATTGAGAACAGCCCTGGAAGTGATGGGTGAAAAATAGATAAGGTATCATATTGTCTGTATGACCTGATTCATCACACACGCAGCGGACAGCTTGTAAATGAGGAGACGACGTGGCAGATAACATGATTGGCAGAGTGTTCGCCAACAGATACCGCATCACCGAATGCATCGGCGTTGGCGGCATGGCCGAAGTGTACAAGGCGCTCGACACGGTGCTGGGACGCACGGTCGCAGTCAAGATCATGCTCCCGCAATATGCCGCAGACCCCGAATTCACCGCCCGCTTCAGGCAGGAGGCCGCGTCGGCGGCGAACCTGCAGAACCCCTACATCGTCAACGTGTACGACTGGGGCCAGGACGGCGGCACGTACTTTATCGTGATGGAATACGTACGCGGCACCGATCTGAAAAGCGCCATCCAGCAGCGCGGCGCCATCAACCAGCGCAAAGTTGCCGAGATAGGCAGCCAGGTGTGCCAGGCGCTGACCGCCGCACACGGCCAGGACATCGTACACCGCGACATCAAGCCGCAGAACATCATGGTCCAGCCCGACGGCAACGTGAAGGTCATGGACTTCGGCA
>CAUWJA010000004.1:0-19789 GCA_963558905.1 uncultured Eggerthellaceae bacterium | reverse complement strand
ATGAGGCCCACCAGCGACGACGCCACCACGGAAAGCGCAGGGTTGCCGGACATGAACGACGCCAGCGCATCTTCGCCCACAAGCGCGATCAGCGCGCCGAGGACGAACGTAATCAGGAAGATGAACAGCGATACCTGCGCGGTATGCTTGAGGGAAGACTTGAGGACGCCGTCATCGCAGTCGCAATGCTCCTGCTCGCACAGCTCATGGATGTGCATCCGGTCATCGCCTGCGCGATGGGCTGCGCGCATGGCCAAATCGATGGCGAAACCCGCCACGATGCCCACGGCCACCTTGATCGCAAGCACTTCGGCGATCATGCCGATGGGCGCCTGCTCCGCAATGAGGATGGGCAGCATCTCGTCGCTTGTCGCCAGAAACACCGCGAACAGCGTGCCCAAAGACACCACGCGGCCGGCATACAGCGTCGCTGCAGCGGCGGAGAAACCGCATTGGGGGACGACGCCCAGCAAAGCGCCGATGACCGGGCCCGCCGATCCGGCGCGGCGCACGGCTTTCTCGCTATGTTCGCCCGCTTTGTGCTCAAGGGCCTCCATCAGCAGATATGTGACGAAGAGAAACGGTATCAGCTTGAGTGTGTCGATCAGCGCATCAAGCAGGACATCGATGAAAAGTTCCATGTATCAATCAGCCTTTCCAGCGCCGGGGGTGCCCGGTGCGCGACCGGATGCGCTGCGCTTCAGCATTGCGCCGCCGCAGCGTTTCGGTCTCTTCTTTCAGACGAAGGTAGCTTTCAAGCCGCTCGGCCGGCAGGTCCCCGCGCTCAACGGCCGCCCGCACGGCGCATCCGGGCTCGCGGGTGTGGCGGCAATCGGCGAACCTGCACTGCGCGGACAGCTCTTCCACATCGGCGAACGCCGCTTCGATGCCGGCATCGGAGTCCCATAGCGCAAGGCCGCGGACTCCGGGCATGTCCACGATGGAGCCGCCTCCGGGAATGCGCACCATCTCGCGGGATACGGTGGTGTGCCGGCCCTTGCCGTCGGCCGCCCGAACGGCTCCCGTGGCCTGCACCTCGTCACCCACCAGCGCATTGACGAGACTCGATTTGCCTACGCCGCTTTTTCCCAACAGGATGGCCACGCTGCCCGCAGGCACCTTCGACCTCACGGCCTCAACGCTCTTCTGGTCTTCGGCGGAAACCACCAGCACGGGCGTCCCTTGGGCAACGCGTTCGACAAGCGCGCTGACAGACGTCAGCTCGTCTTCGCTTTCCGCAAGGTCCGCCTTGGTGAGCACCACCGCCACCTCGGCGCCGCTCTCATGGGCAAGCACCAGCTCCCGTTCCAGGCGGCGGACGTTGATGTTGACAAGCGGTTCGACCACGAACACGGCGTCGAAATTCGCTGCCAAGACCTGAGCTTCGACCCGCTCGGTGGGATCTTTGCGCATGAATGCCCGCCGACGCGGCGCGATGGATTCGATGATGCCCTTGTCATGGCCCTGCGGCAACACGATTTCAACCTCGTCGCCCGTGGTGGCCCGCACATGCTCGTTTTTCACCAGCGCAACGGCGTGCTCGCAGCGCACCTGCCGCCCGTCTTCCACCTGCACGAGCGGATATCCGCGATCGAGTTTCACCACGACGCCCTTCATCAACGCTGCCTTTCCCGCATACGCCACACCACAAGCATGAGAATCAATCCGATGAAAATCAGTGCGGCACCGGGGATGAAATTCCGAATATCGAAAACGTCAGGATGTTCCCTGCCTGCTTCGACCACCACCACAGACTCAACATGCAAATCGCTTTCGCCTTCATGCTCCTTGCAGACCAGATTGAACGTCCCGCGCACCTTCAGAACAGTTCCTTTCACACCGTACGCCCCGAATGTATCTATCTTACGGGCATCGGAAACGCGCATATACGTTGTCACGCTCGCATTATCTTCAGGCGACGAAAGCACCACCCAACGATGATCCTCATCGCCTGCCACGCGGATGGCTTCACCCACCGCCTCGCCCATCACTTGAACTTCCTGTCCGTCGTAGTAAGAATCCGCAGATCCGAGCGCAGCTATCGACGTATCGTAAAGAAACGAACTGTCAGGCAGCTGACTGGTGCTGATTGCATTGCCGGGCTCGTCGAGGGGCTCGGAGGTATCTTTAGCCTCTCCCGACGCCGAAGCCTCTTCGGGAGTGATGGCAGGATTAGCCGAACCGGTCTTACCACCGCCGTCATCAGGCGCCGCGAACGCGAACATGGGCGCACATGCCAAAGCGCATACGGCTAAAACCGCAATAAGCACATGAAAAAACCGGGAGCTGGAATCGCGGATCGCCTTAAAAAGCTTACGCACGACCCACCTTCTTCCTAGGTTTCATGGACATGACAACAGACGTCAGAAGCGCAATCAGGGCAACATACTCAAGACGCCCCGCCCACATATCGAAAATGTAAAGCAGCTTGAGCACGTCAGGCATACCCGGTTGGATGATACCCACCGACATGCCTATATTCGACGCCATGGATACCGACTCAAACATGGCCTCCGCAGCATCATATCCAAATGCCACGGTCACAATGGTCGTAACAAGGAATGCAGCACAAAACAGCAGGAAGACAGCAAGATTGGCTCTGACCACACCGTTGGTCAGCGGATGGCGGCCAACATGATAGTACATGACCACCTGACGGGCCGAATCCGGAGCAAGCACCCCTTTGATGTACGCCACAAGTTCCTTGAGCAAAATACCGACACGGAAAGCCTTGATACCGCCCGTCGTGCTTCCCGCAGAACCGCCCATGGCCATACAGAATATCAGGATGAGCAGCGCGCCGCTGGAAATGACCGTGGTCAGCTGATTCGCCGTGATGGTCTGGAATCCGGTGGACGAAAACGCCGACACCACCGTGAACACGGATCGGCGCAGCAACGTGGGCAGGTCGTCGTACACACCGACGGCGCACGTCGCAAGCGTGAACACCAGAACCGCCACAGCCAGCCAGACTGCGAGCGTGACCACTTCGATGTCCTTGATGAAGTGGTAGATGCGGCCGCGCCAAACCTCGTTGTGCAAGGTGAAATTGATAGATCCCAGCAAGATGAGCACCATGGCCACCATCTCAAGCGGAGCGCAATGGTAATACAGAATCCCTGTGCTCATAGATGCCATACCGCCGGTATTGAACGATGAGATGGAAAGCCATAACCCGTTGAAGAAGGCCCGCGGACCGTCCATGCCCAACCACAGGCACAAACCGGTCATGATGACCAGCCCGATGGCGATGAACAGGATGGAGAATCGGACGATGAACTTCGTAGTCTGCATGATGTTGGGAACCACATGTTCGCTGCGGCCCTCAGAGCTGTACAACGACGAATCGACCGCAGTGCCGAACATGCCCAAAGACAAGGCGATGACGATGACACCCTGACCGCCCACCATCTGCATGGTGAAACGCCACATGTTATCCGCAATGGAGAGATGATCGAGATCCTGCGCCAAGCTTGCCCCAGTAGTGGTCCATCCGCTCATGCTCTCGAACAGAGCATCAAGATACGAACCGAAATGCCCAGAGAAATACAGCGGCACAGCTCCAACAATGGCAAGCATCAGCCACGCAAGCGCCGTAACAGCTATCGCCTGGCGGTGGTCCAGCCTATCAGGCGCCACATGGGCCAGACGCAATGTCGACGCCAGAATGAGCACAATGCCGATGGTCAGCAGATAGCGCGCAGCCGGATCCCATTCCTGCATGACAGCCGCAACGAAGAGCGGCGCGCACAGAACCGCTGCCAGAAACAGCATCAACGTGCCCAGATAGTGGGCGATGACCCTGAAGTCATAGAGCGTGAACCTCTGCCACATGATCCGAGCCTAACCCATGACCAGGATGCTGAAACCCTTGCCGAGAATGACGATGGCGCCCAGCACGATGATGAACATGACTATATACGCGAGCATGGTGAGAACACCCAGCAGAGGGGTCTTCGCTGTCCTGTTCAGGTCACGGCCGCGCAGTTCCGGCTTCAAAATGCTCCCATCCTCGAGCTTGCGCATATCCTATAGATTCTACTACACCTGAACGGTCGGCGAACATGCGCGCTCATCCAGCTCCATCATCACAGGACAATGGTCGGATCCAAGCACTTCGGGCAGGATGCAGGCCGACGCCACGCTGCTGCGCAGCGCATCGCTGACCAGGAAGTAATCGATGCGCCATCCCGCATTGTTCGCACGGGCATTGAACCGGTAGCTCCACCACGAATACGCACCTGTCCGGTCGGGGTGCAGCATACGGAACGTATCGGCGAAACCCGCATCGAGCAGCTGGGTGAATTTCGCGCGCTCCTCATCGGAAAAACCCGCGTTTCCCCTGTTGGGCCCTGGGTTCTTGAGGTCTATCTCCTGATGCGCCACATTGAAATCCCCGCACATGATGACGGGCTTCGGAGCAGTCGCGCCGGGGCCTTCGACGGGAAGCGCGCCCTCTTCCAGGCCCTTGCAGAAATCACGGAACGCATCATCCCAGGCCATGCGGTGGTCGATGCGCGCCAAGCCGTTCTGGGCATTGGGCGTGTAGACATCGACGAACCAGAACTCGGGAAACTCCAGAGCCAGAAGACGCCCTTCATCATCAAGCGCCTCAACGCCCAACTCGCGGATGACCCGCAGCGGTTCGCGGCGCGTGAACACGGCGGTTCCGGAATAGCCCTTGCGCTGCGCATAGTTCCAATACTGACGGTATCCGGGGAATTCGACATCGATCTGGCCTTCTTGCAGCTTCGTCTCCTGAAGCGCCAGCACATCGGCGTCAAGCTGCGCGAAGATGTCTTCGAACCCTTTTTTCATAACGGCGCGCAGGCCGTTGACGTTCCAGGAAACGAACCTCATGCCTTCTCCTTGCGATGGAACAGCTTCATGATCTTCTCCCTGAACACTATGCCGAGCACAGCCAGCACGCCGGCGGCGGCGAAGATGACGATGCTCATCATGTAATCGCCCTCCATCAGGCCGTTGGCAGCGAACGTCGACATGAGAATGCCGGGTATGCGCCCCAGATTCGACAGGAAGAGATAGGAGCGCACATCCATGCCGATCAACGGGACAAGGTACGTGAAGGTGTCTTTGGGCAGACCGGGAATCAGAAAGAGGATGAAGACCATGGCGTCGAGCTTTTCGGTCTCGTCGAAATCGTGCAGCTTCGCCATCCATTTCTCGGGAATCATCGCCTGCACGAAAGGAGCGCCCAGCTTGGAAACCAGCATATAGATGAAGGCGCTGGAGATGACGCATCCGACCACGATGATCAGCGCGCCCCACCAGGGGCCGAACATCATGCCTGCAGCCACCTGGACGACTTCGCCGGGGATGAATGCGACGATGATCTGGAGCAGCTGCATGCCCAGCAGGATGAACACGCCCAATGCCCCGGCGTCGCGCACCTGTTCGATGACGCGGTCCACGCCTCCCGGCTCGGTCAGCTCCGCCACGATAGGCGCCATGGCCACGCATGCGACGGCAGTCAGGACGAAGAAGGCTATCAGGCCGGCGAACTTGACCACATCGGCTTTCGAAAGGCGGGCGAAGCGGGGCTTCGACGATACCGGCTGATCGAGGCGCTCTTGGAGCTCTTCGCGACGCTCCGCCATATGCTCTTTATGCTCCTCGTGCCTTTCACGAAGGCTCTCATGATGATCGGCTCTATGTTCTTCCATGAACCCCTCTACTTCGATGCATACTGCATGCGGACGCATCCGCGCAGGTCAACCGTGCTATTCCTCGCCGCGGCGAGCCTTGTCGTATTCTTCTTTGAACGCCGAGAACATGCCCTTGCTTGCTTTGAGCTGACGGGCCACAGCTCCCGCGGCTTTCTGTCCCACGCTTTCCGCAGGAGCAGCGGATGCGGGCTTTGCGGGCTTTGCCGGCTTTCGGGGTGCAGGCTGCTCGTCTTCCGGCTGCCCGTCCTCCGGCTGTCCGTCTTCCAGCTGCTCATCGGAGCCTGCGCATTCGGCGTCAACGTCGAACTCCGGCTCGTCGGGCTCAGCGGCCCCATCCTGAATTTCGGCAAGCACTTCGGTATCCTCGCCTTCATGGCGGGCCTTATCGTATTCCTCTTTGAACGCCGAGAACATGCCCTTGCTGGCCTCAAGCTGACGCCCTGCGGCATAGGCGCCCTTTTCGACCGCCTCCCCCGCCGTCTTGGCTGCGGCCTCGACCTTTGGTTTCGCAGACGCGGCGGCGTCCTTGATGCGGGCTCCGGCCTTTGCTGTGAATTCGCCCGCAGCTTCAGCCCAGCCGCCTTCGGGAGAGAGCTCCCACACTTCATCGGAAACCATGATGGCGCCCTTGAAGACCTTCTCGTTCTCGGAGCCATCCTCGCCGTTGCCCAGGGAAAGGTCGGCGCCGACGCCCCGTTTGAATCCCAAAACCAAATCGGCGGGAACCTCAAGGGTTCCCAGCAGAAGGCGCGACGTTGCGCCATTGCTGACTTCCAGCGTGCGCAGGTTGCCGGACCGACGGTTGAACGTGATGTTTCCCACATAGCCGACCACGGTCTCGTCGGGCGTGAGCAGCGGCATGCCCTCCCACAAAACGCACTTGTTCCAGTCGATGCCCATGGCCTGGCAGGCGCGCGGACCGGATAAGCCGGCATCGGCATGCACCACCAGATGGCCATCGATCACTTCGAAATCATCCAGACCCACGAACACATCTTTGCGGTGGAACATCCAGAGAAGATCGGGGCGTTTGACGATGAACCCGATGCAGCGCTTCTCTTTGGGATGGAATACGCAGCTGCGCACCCGGCCGATATGCTTCGTCCCGCGCTTACCGCCCATGACGCGCATCTTGTGCACGCCGCTGCTTGTCAGGGTCTTCACCATGTCTTCCTCCAAAAAAGCGGCCGGTACCAGGCCGGCCGCTCTGACGTCAACGGATATGGAATCCGAGCTACTTCGCTTCGTCGCGTGCGGCCTCGACCGCATCCTCAACCGCATCCGCAACGTCTTCGACCTTGTCTTCGATCGCGTCAGCGGCCTTATCGGCAGCCTTGACGGCGGCGATGCGCTCCTGGATGGCGTCTGCGGCCTCTGTCACCTTGCCCGCAGCAACGGGAACCTTCTCGCTCACGGCAGCATGGGCGGCTTCAGCGTTCTTGACCACCTGGGCGGCAATGCGTTCGCGGGCAGCGTCGATCTTCTCGCGCAGCTCGTCATTCTTCTCCGCGAAGACAGGCTTGACGGCGTTGGCCACGTTGGTCGCACGCTGGGCGGCACCCTGATAGACTTCCTTGCCCTTGGCGCTTGCCTGGGTGTAGACGGCCTGGACGCCTGCTGCGGCATCGGCGCAGACAGCCTGGCCCTTAGCAGCGGCTTCACCGTAGATGACCTGGCCTTTTGCGGCAACCTGGCCACCGAGGTCCTGAGCCTGGCCCCATGCGGCGTTCGCCTGCTCGGCCACGAGCTGACGCGTCTCGGCACCGGAACGCGGAGCGTAGAGCAATGCGATGCCAGCGCCTACAAGGCCGCCGGCCAGAAAGAGTCCGAGTTTGTTAGCCATTCCTGCCTCCTTTTTCCGCACGCATGCGGTATGAGCGCCATTTGCTTGCATTATAAGAGATGCGGGCCCGATTCACATCTATGTTGCCAGGGCGTTTACTTGCCCTGCCCCGCGCACGAACGGACCAGCCCATCGAGGATTTCGGACAAAGACGAGCCCTCCGCCTCGCACGCCATGGGAAACAGCGACAGCTCCGTCATGCCGGGCGAAACATTCACTTCGAGCACCTGGGCGGATGCGCCGTCCCAGACCATGTCGACACGGCCCAGATCGCACACGCCGTAAGCGCGGTACACCTCCAGTGCAGCCTCTTCGATGGCCGCGCGGGCACGGGCGGCCTCCTCTTCGGTGGAACCCAGACTGGCGGCACGCGGCGGGGCGAAGTAATCGACGGCATCGGCATCCAGACGGGCATCGGTATCGTAGAGTCCCTCGCGGACGCAGATTTCGACCGGCGGCAGAGCACGGGCGGACTCCCCGGAGCCGACCACGGACACTGCAACCTCCACGCCTTCCACCCACCTCTCGATGAGCACCTCGTTGTCGAAAGTCAGCGCATCCAGGATGGCAACCCCCAGCTCGTCAGCCGAGTCAACGCGATGCACGCCCATGGCGGACCCTCCGCGGGCGGGCTTGATGGCCAGCGGGAACGAACCGCCCGCACGGCTTGCAACCAGGTCGAGCGCCGTTGCGGCCCCCATGTCCTTGAACGCGTCGCGGGAAACGCAGATGCCCTCCGGCACCGCAGCCGCAGACGAGCATCCCGCCGATTCGCGGTAGCTGGCAAGACGGCGCGACAGCGTCGATTTGTTGCGGGCGCTTCGCGCCACGGAAGCCGAAGAGCCCACATACGGAATGCCCAACAGCTCCAGCAGGCTCTGGATGGTCCCATCCTCGCCATGCTTGCCGTGCAGGGCGCTGTACACCACATCGGGGCGCTCGCTGCGCAACATGGGTACCAGCTGCGCCGTGGTGTCCAAGGGAACCACCTTGTGGCCGGCGGCTTCAAGCGCCTCGCACACGCGCTTGCCGCTCGCCAGGGAAAAATCGCGCTCGAAAGACGCTCCGCCCATGAGCACGGCTATCTTCAGACCCATATTCACTCCTTTGTGACAGAACGGCCGCAGGACTGCGCTTCAGGCAGGGCGCCGGCCGCGATGAATGCGCGATAGAGCTCCAAACGCTCCTCGATAACCAAGGCGAGGCGGCGGATGGCTTCGCGGATGTTGTCAGGGTCCTCGAAGCAAAAGGCTATGCGCATGCAGTTCTTGCCGCGCTTGCCATCGGGGAAGAACCCGTCTCCGGGCGTGTAGGTGACGCCGGCATCGAGTGCCTTCGACAGCATGGATGCGGTGTCGACGTATTCGGGAAGCGTGACCCAGACGAAGAATCCGCCTTCCGGATGCGTCCAGCTGGCCTCTTCGGGGAAGAATTCATCCAGAGCGGCAAGCATGGCATCACGGCGCGTGCGATAGGTTTTGACGAACTTCTGCAGCGTGCGCTCCCACGGCGTGTCGGTGAAGTAATGCTCGCAGACGATCTGGTCGAACGACGATCCGCACAAATCCGTGCCCTGTTTGACCAGGTTGATCTTCGCCAAAATCGGCTTGGGCGCCACAATCCAACCGGTTCTCAAGCCGGGGGCGAACACTTTCGACACCGTGCCCAGGTAGATGACCTTGTCGTCGAGCGCCCGCAGAGGCTTGACATGTCCGCCATCGAAGCGGAGCCGCCCATAGGGATCGTCCTCGACAACCATGAAGTCGTATTCATTCGACAGCTCGATGAGGCGTTTGCGGCGAGCGGGGCTCATGGTGACGCCGCCCGGGTTCTGGAAGTTCGGGATGGTGTAGAGGAACTTCGGCCGCCTTCCCTGCTCGGAAAGGGTCTTCAGCTCCGCTTCCAGAAGATCGGTGCGCATGCCCTGATCGTCGAAGGGGATGCAGCGGACATCGGGCTCATAGGACGAGAACGCCTGCAAAGCGCCCAGGTACGTGGGGCCTTCCGTGATGATGATGTCGCCGGGGTCGATGAAGGTCTTGGCGATGAGGTCCAAGGCCTGCTGCGCGCCGGATGTGATGAGGACGTTGTCGGGCTTCACGCGAATGCCCAGACCCTGCATCAGATCGCAGAACACCGCTCGCGTCTGTTCGCGGCCGTTGGTGCTGCCGTATTGCAGCGCCGTCGCACGTTGGTCTTCGACTGCTGCGCGCACGGCCTTCCGTATGGCCGAGGCGGGAAGCAGCGAGACGTCGGGCATGCCGCCCGACAACGAGATGATATCGCTGCGAGAAGCGGCTGCGAACAGATCGCGTACGGCGGATGAGCGCATCCGCGTCACGCGATGGGCGACTCTGTCGCCCCAGGAATCGAATGTGATGTGCGAAGTATCCATGGCGCTACTCTAGCACGATGGAGTCGATGATGGCCGCCGCATCGCGAAAAGCACAGAAAGCGGTGATGTCGTCGCGGTAGTTGACTTCGATCCGAGCGGCAAGCGCCGCGCGGTCGGTCCAGCGGGTCGTTCCCACGAAGACAAGCGGGTAAACGACTGAGGAATCAGCCGCTTCGGCCTCCGCCTGAAGGGCTATGACCACATGCTCGAGCAGATGCGGCATCGAGGCATGCGCCATGCAGGAGCCGAACGTGGGACCGGAATCGTTGACGCACGCATGGTCGGGCAAGCTGGGGAAGCGCTCCACCAAGCGGTCGGCCAGATCGGCGGCGATGATGCCGGGAGCATCGAGAGCGGCGAAACGCGCCTCCGCCATGCGCAGGTCGCATACCATGCGATCGGGGCGGACGTGGAAATGATCGAAGATGAAGATACTGGCGGGACCGCGCACGGATACCGCCTATGACCCGGCCAGCACTTCGGGCTCAGCGGACAGGTCGTCGCCGATGCGCACGAACGTCATCGAGGAGGCATCCTCCCCTTCGCCTTCCGTGATGGTGAACGACTGGCGGTCACGCGAAAACGCATATGATCCGCCGCCTGAATACCCGGCGAAATCGTACGTGATCGTCTTCTTCCAGGTATCGAGTTCGTAGGGGTAGCTCAACGATGCAGGCATGTTGATGGACTCATCGTCGATGACCACCGTGATGTTCTGCTCGACCACGCGCCACTGGCCCTGGATGTCCGCCGCATCGTCGTAGCGGAAGAACCGGTCCCATGCGAACAGCCCCGCGGCGCATACGGCCGCCAACACAACGGCGGCAACGGAAAGGAAGACCTTGCGGCGACGTCGCTTTCGCGCCAGCTGCACCGTTCGCTGGGCGTCGGCGCTGCGCGAACGCGTGCGGCCGGACCCCTCCGATGCGTCCGCAGGTGAAAAGGTGCCCCTCGAAACGGGGGCACCTTTCTTTTCGATCCGTTTGGGCGTTCGTGCGGAAGAAGACGAGCTGCCGGCCTTTCGCACTGTGGGCCTGCGAGTCGGATTCGCCACGCTATTCTCCCGTCGAGTACGCGATGTTGTCGGCGAGATACTCCCAATCGCTATCGAGCAGCTTCCATTCGCCGTCGGTGAGGTAGTATTCGGCCATGACCTCGACGGTTACCGTCGGAGCCGTCGCGAATGCATCGAGATAGAGCTCGCCGAAGGCAGCACCGGCTTCCGCTGCATTTTCGAACTGGCGCGAATCAGCCATGTAGAGTCGGTCGAATTCGTCGATCTGCGTAACCAGATTGGCAAGCGTGACATTTGCGGTGACCCACACCTTGTTTTCGGATGCGATGTAGTCAAGTTCGGTGATTTCATAGGTAGCCGTCGCAGCCATGGCATCGACGATCTGCTGGGCAGTGATCCCCATCAGGGAAAACGACAGATCATCCGGACCTGCATCTTCGTCGATGTCCTCCATCATGTCCTGCACGGTATCGATGAGGGCAGGGTTTCCGCCGGTCATAAGCGCTGCCAGATCTTCGTCGAAGGCGGCTTCGGCGGCCGCTTCGGCCTCAGCCTCATCCGCATCGCCGACAGAGGGATTCCCGGTGATCTGGCTGATGCTGGAGCCGGAGCCCGCCTCCTCTTCGAGGACGGCATTCAATGCGACGCCGAATATCGCCACCGCAGCAATGGTGACGAGCAGGGCGATCGTCGAGATCACAATGGCCACGATGCCGCAGATCTTGCCGGTGCGGGCCTTTTGACCCACTACCGGACCGTACTGCTTGATCTGCTTTCCCGCCATCACCACTGCCACGATGCCCAAAACCAAACCGATCGGGAAGATGAACAGGGAAGCCACAAGCGCGATGATGCCCAGGACCATGGGGGTCGAAGAAGGCTGCGGCGCAGGCGGCATGGGCGGCATGGGCGCTCCGTAAGGATTGCCCGGCTGGGGAGGAACCGGGGGCTGACCTCCGTAGGGCTGCTGCGGCATGGGAGCCGGGGCAGGAGCGGGAGCCGGAGCCGGGGCTGCGGGCTGTGCCGGAGCCGGTGCAGGAGCGGGAGCCGCGGGAGCCGTGGCCGGTGCGGGGGCAGGGGTCGGTGCGGGGGCAGGGGCTGCGGGCTGTGCCGGAGCCGGGGCAGGGGCGGCGGGCTGTGCAGGAGCCGCGGGAGCCGGCGCAGGGACGGCAGGTGTTTCAGGGGCCGGAACCGGGGCGGGAGCCTGGTTGTTCAGATCTTCGTTCATGGGTATTCCTCTCTTCCTGGCAAAGCGCTCGGCCGATGCCGAGCGCCCTTGGTCGTCTATTCGCTTTCGGGGGTGATGTACTCAACACCGCCCATGTAGGGAACCAGCACATCGGGAACCTTGATGGAACCGTCAGCCTGCTGATAGTTCTCCACGATGGCAGCCATGGTGCGGCCCACTGCCAGGCCGGACCCGTTGAGGGTGTACAGGTAGCGCGTTCCCTTGAAGTTTTCGGGGTCGCGGTACTTGATGTTGGCGCGACGGGCCTGGAAATCGGTGCAGCACGAGCAGCTGGAGATCTCCTTGTAACCGTTGTAGCTGGGCAGCCAGACCTCCAGGTCGTAGGTCTTGGCGGAAGAGAATCCGGTATCGCCCGTGCACAGGGACAGCACGCGATACGGGAGGCCCAGAAGCTGCAGAATGTTCTCGGCATCGGCGGTCATGGCCTCAAGCTCGGCGAAACCTTCCTCAGGCTTGGCGAACTTGACCATCTCGACCTTGTCGAACTGGTGCACGCGGATCAGACCGCGGGTGTCACGGCCTGCGCTGCCGGCCTCTTCGCGGAAGCACGGGGTGAAAGCGCAGTACTTCAGCGGCAGCTGGGAGGCATCGAGCACTTCACCTGCATGGATGTTGGTGAGCTGGACCTCCGCCGTGGGGATCAGGTACAGGCCCTCGCGGGTCTTGAACAGGTCCTCTTCGAACTTGGGCAGCTGGCCGGTGCCGAACAGCGTATCCGCATTGGCCATTGCCGGGCACCACCATTCCTTGTAGCCGCGCGAGGTGTGCGTGTCGGCCATGAAGTTGATGATGGCGCGCTCCAGGCGGGCGCCCAGACCGCCCAGCAAGGTGAAGCGAGCAGCGGCCAACTTGACGGCACGCTCGAAGTCCATGATGCCCAGATCGGTGCCCAGATCCCAATGGGGCTTGAAGTCGAAGTCGAACTCCCTGGGCGTACCCCAGCGACGCACTTCGACGTTTTCGGTCTCATCCTTGCCCACAGGGGTGGTCTCGTCGCAGATGTTGGGAGTGCTGATCAGGATCTCGCGCATTTCGGCATCGATGGCCTCGCGCGCTTCGCTTGCGGCCGCCAGCTCTTCGTTGATGGTGCGGACCTGCGCCTTGACGGCTTCCGCCTCTTCCTTCTTGCCGGCGGCCATCATGCCGCCGATCTGCTTGGACAGCGTGTTGCGCTGCGCCTGCAGGCCCTCTTCCTGGGCAATGGCGGCACGGCGGCGCTCATCCAGCTCGGAGAACTTCGCTGCATCCCACGGGAAATTGCGGTTTTCCATGGCCTGGGCAACGGCCTCCTGATGTTCACGGACGTAGCGGATGTCTAGCATTATGTTCTCCTGAGCCTCGGTTCTCGCATGCGCCGACCGACAGCGCACACCTGCTGCAAAGTAATTGCTCCAGTATAGCCTAAAGCACCGGAAGCATGGCCTCGCACACGGCGACCGCACATGAAGCCACGGCGATGGCGGGGCCGAAGGCGAAAGCGTCTTGCGCACAGGGGCCCGGCCGGAAGCCGGCGCGCACCGCCTCCACCGCAAGCGCCAGGATGCACGCCGCCATGAGCGCGACAAGCGCCGGGACCAGACCCAGGTACAGGCCGCACGCCGCCAGCAGCTTGATGTCGCCGCCGCCCATGGATGCACGGCCGGTCGCGCGCTCGAACACGACGGCGAACACGAGCAGCCCCGCCAGCAGGAGCAGGCCCGCCGCAAGGCCGCTTGCGACCGCGACGCGCACGTCGATGCCTGCAAGCTCAGCTGCAACCAGCAGCACGAGCCAACCTGCACAGCCCACCGCAACAGCCGCATTCGGTATGATGCGACGACGCGCATCCACCGCAGCCGCCCAGATCAGAAAGCCCGCGAATACGGCGAGGGCTGCGGCGCCGAACAGCAGGGCGCAAGGATGGTGCGCCATGGCAAACGTCGAAAACAGCATTGCGCCCTCCCTTTCCGCACCTCGCACATCGACAGACTCGGATACCGGCATTATCTCACGTCCGCAGCTTCGCGCATCCGCCGCGCACTCCGCCGTAGCCAAGGACTGAACCGGCGCTAAACCAGCGGTAGAGCCGACTCTACCGGGGGTCGGTTGAGCCGAACCATGCATTCTGCATGCTCGGCTTCGGGCTGGTCTGCCTGGCGATGATGCATATCGCCCACACGGACAACGCTCGGTTTTGATACGACCCGCAGCCAATTGCGCATTATTTGCTACAATAGGCCGATGCGCCGCATGTTGCGACGCAAGCACGACCGCACCGTTTCGGCCGCCTGGCCGGTAGCCATAGGAAAGAGGCCTTCATGGACTTCGGCGCCATTTACCATTTTCTGTTCGAGACCTTCGCCGGCATGGGCATCCTCATCGCCGCAGGCATCCTGATCAGCATCCTCGCGTGCATCATCATGGAATGGAATACGCGTCGCAAGTTCGCCGACCGCGGCGAGCCCGAAGAAGACGATGACGAATGGAGCTTCTTCGACGACGATGACGACGAAGACTAGCGTCTCGCCCTGGCGGCACGCAGAGCACGCATCCATATCAGCAGCAGAAGGGACGCCCACGGGCGTCCCTTTTCCATGCGGTCCGATTGTCTCTGACTCCTGCGCCCCAAGCTGCAGGTTCCCGGGTTTCGTGGCCAAATGGAGGGGTGAGCCGGTGGGGCGCAGACGCGTCAGGAATACATTTCGAAAATGAGTCGAAAGAATTTCCTTATAGCGACGAAGTCGAAAAGTTCGCCGCAATCCAGCCGCTGGCCGCAGCAAATCCTTGGCCAGTACCCCTGATCACATGCATAGGATAGGCGGTGTTATAGAGGGAACCGTTGTCGTTGCCGACCACGAAGAGGCCTTTGATGGGTTCGCCGGATTCCTTGTCAATTGCCTGCATGCTGGCGTTTGTTCGAATGCCAGCTTCTGTGCAATACGCCGAGCAGATGATTCTTCCCGCATGATATGGACCTTCGCCCAAGGGAGTTCCAAATTCAGTGGAGAGTCCGAACTTTTCATCCTTGGAATCGCCTGCAACTATCGCATTGTATTCATCGAAGGATGCCTGCAGGGCATCAGCTGGAACGCCCATGGCGTCAGCCAGTTCTGCGTTATCGCTGAATCCGCCGGTTGCGAGGATTACGGCCTTGGCGTTAACTCGGATAGGCCCCTTCGCTCCATCGGCTATGACCCCAACCGCTTCGCCATCATCCATGATCAGCGATTTTGCTGGTGTTGAAAGACGAAGATCGAGATTGCCCATAGTTTCGCCAAAGTCCCATAGGTATTGGAGCATGCCATCTCCCATGTGCAAAAACGACCCATCGTCTGAAAAGCAAACTCCACCCCAGTAGGTATCAGGACTCACGGGCGCGTAGGCCATGCGGGTCCCATGCTCAATGGCCCAGTCCGTAGCGGGCCCGTTGCTGTCAATATATGCCTTTAGAACCTCAGGGACTGCTCCCCAATTTTGAGATTCCATGAAGTCATGGTACAGCTTGTCTTTCATCGGGTCGATTTGAGCATTGCGCATGTTTATTCCGTCGATGGCAGCTATACCTTCGGTGATAGCGGAAGTCCCGCCGAGTACCGACTTTTTTCCAGCCATACTACGCTCGCGCCCTGTTCTGCAGCTCGAACGGCTGCGTAGGTTCCTGCGGTGCCCGATCCGCAGACTACAATGTCGGCACCGATGGTTTCCACGGGATCGACGGCTTCGCTTGAGGCTTCGTCCTCTTCTTGGGAGCCACCGGAGGTGCGAGGCTTGCCGACAGAGCAAGCCGAAACAGAAGCGGCGGCAATGCCTGCAGCTCCGGTGATTGCAAGTGATTTTCTACGGGAATTGGTTATGTCGTCCCTCTGCTTTATTCAAGCGGGCGAGGCATTGTACTGCCTCGCCCGCTTTTCCTAGTTGTCTTGGGAGACCTGTTTGCCGGCGAGATAGCCGTAGGTAAGCGCGGCTGCGTGGCTGGCGCCCGAAAGGCTGAAGGGGTAGTCGTCTACGAAACGGCCGCCCTGTACGTTTCCTACCGCATACAAGGAGGGAATAGGATTCAAATCATCATCGAGAACGCGAGCGCAGTCATCGGTTACCAGGCCGCCCATTGTTACAAGCAGACGCATGCAGCTGACATCGTCGACGGAAGTATGCTTGTACATGTCATAGGTGATTGCCCGGAACGGGGGCTCGGTGATGGCGTGCATTTTTTCAGGAGCTTTGCCAAAGTCGTCATCTGCCCCTTTCAGGCAGAGTTCGTTATAGCGTTCCACGCTTGCTTTGAATTCGGTGATTGCTTCATCTTGCATTCCGAGTTGTTTGGCCAGCTCTTCGAGGCTGTCGGCTTCGGCCGAATAGGTCTCGCCGTCTCCGTAGCTGCGGATGTATCCAAGCATGGCATCAAGACCGGGGTAGTATTCTTCGGCCTTGGCATCGATGATTTGAAAAACCTTGCTGCCAGGCTGGCCCATCATAATCTTGGAAATATTGGTCATGCTCAAGTCTTCGTTGCAGAAGCGCTGACCTCGCTCGTTTACCTCAAGAAATTGCTCTACTCCGAATTGGAGGATATGGGCCATTACCGCATGCGGCCCTACATCAACATGGCCTCCTGCCGCAATGCCCATACGCTGCCCGTCGCCCATGGAGGCATGACCGCCTTTGCAATCCATGCCCTCATGGGAGCGTAGATATTTATCCAGATTGGCATAAATCCAGGGTGCATACTGCTTGAGCATTTCGTCATTGAAGCTGTAATCGCCGCTTGCAAGGATGACTCCTTTTGATGCGATGTATCGGGTATACGATTCATCCTGGAGGTTCTGGCAGACAATGCCGGTAGCGCGTCCTTCGCTGACATCGATCTGAACGGCAGGAGAATCGAATATGGTTTGTGCACCCAGCTCCTCGGCAATTTTGAGATTGGCCTCCAGAAGGGGTCGGTGAGTCTCGCTTCCTCCCCCAATGCAGGCGCAGCCGGCGAATAGACGCTCATGGTCGATACCGAACCGATATGTGTCACCAGCCGTGCTCTCTGCGTACACATAGATGGTTTCCGGGTCTTCGGGCATTGCATCTTCGGGGCCAAGCCACAGCAGATCCTCGAAGGCATCGGCATACCATTCGAATGCCTCGCCACAGTTTTTGAGCCATTTGACCACCACGCGATAATCCGCCCGATGGGCCATTTGAATCATAAGCTCATTCGCAATGACTGTCGGATCGATGTCCTGGATGCCGAGAGCGCGGGTTCTGTCTGTGTTGAAGGCCGCAATCATATTTGATCGGCATGAGGGCACGGAGCACTTTTCCACGCCTATGACATTCAGCCCGGATTCAGCAGCCGATCTTAGCGCAGCGACGCCTGCGATTCCCAGGCCGACAACGATTGCCTCGCATTCGACGGTGTTCGTAATCAGGGATTCGTCGATTGCGGGAGAGGCGTCCTGAGCATCAGGTGCAGTTGCTGCATCTTCGTTGGATGCATTGTTTTTCGGGCTGCATCCCATCATCGTCGCGCCGACCGCCAGCGCTCCTGCCGCGCCTGCTGTTGCCAAAAAATTCCTTCGGGTTAGTTCCATGTTTTCCTCCTCGCAGTTGTCGGGCCGCCGCTACATTGGCAGCTGCTACGGTTTCCCCGATAACCGCCATGATGGGCGTCGAGGCGGCACCTGGCGTGTAAATAAAGGGGTCAGTTTCTGATTGCCGAGGGTGATAAAACAGGTGATGCGGAGAAAAATCATGCTCAGCGGCGGGACGGCTTCTTCCCAGAGGGCTGCTTGAGAGGATTCACCAAGATGCTGTTACTGTCGTTGTGTGATAATGGGCGTTCATCATCTTCTATTCGTGAAGGGTGAAGGGCGTGCATGGAGTAAGGTTGAATATTTTGATTCCAGGGGCTTTCGGCTTCGGTCTCTTGTTCTCCTTCGATACGCTGCTGGCCATGGCCGGATTCGGTTCCGGATATCCGGGCTTGAGCACTGTCCCTATTTCCGAATGCGCTTCGATGCTCTGTTTCGCGATTGCGGTGTTTTTTGCTGAGCCCCTCGACCGCGTCATCGGCCGGTCGCGGGTGCTGCTTGCCGGCGTTACCACGGGGACGATAGGAGCTGCCGTTGCTTTCACGCTTCTGGTCAGCGGGATTCCCCAGATGCCGCTTGCAGTATTGTCCGAGATGCTGATAGCGGTCTTCACTGTCTGCTGTTTTTTGAGATACTACCGCTCCTTCTCCTTAAGGCCTTTGACGGAGGTGGTGCTGACCTTGGCACTGGGGCATATCCTATCGGGCGCTTTATTGTTCGCTGTTACCATACTGTCCGTCAATATGCTTCCTGCGATATTGGCCTTGTTCGTTCCCGCTGCCGTTGCTTTGCTGTTGCGCAGATATGAGCGGGAATGCAGGAAGAGTGCCGACGTTAGCGACATGGAGCAAGCCGAAACAAGTGCAGTGGTCGCGAACGGAATCGGCAGTGCTGTATCAGGTTCCGATTCCGGAAAGCTGGTAATGCTGGTGCGTCCTCTGGCGCTTTTGGCTGTCACGATCTTTATGCGTGGAACTTTCTCGTCATCGATTCTAAATGACGGAATCGCGTTGGATTTCGCCGGAGTCATCGCCTCGGCGCTCTTCGTGCTATTGGTGATTCGTTCCGGAGGCTCGGTGATTCGCTTCAAACTGCTATATGACATTGCCATGTTTTCGCTGATGGCAGGGTTGTTTCTGTTTGCACTGAGTGCCGCTTTCGTGTCCGGATCAGAGACGGTATCCGATCTTTCTGGTTTCTTCACCAATGCAGGCTACGTGACCTTCGACATATTTTTCATTGCGATTCTGTGCAATTCGTGTCAGCGTTATGCGCTTAGCACCGTCCGCGTTTTCGGTCTTGTAGGGTTGGTCGAAAGTTTGGTATTCGGTTTGGCGACATTTGCTGGCACGATGGTTTCGAATCAGCCTTGCGAGGTTCGTATGATTGCCGCGTTCGCGGGGGCGTTGACCCTTGCGGCGTGTTATGTGATGCTGTTAACCGATCATGACTATCGCACCGCCTGGGGCACAAGCGCAGATTCCGAAGGGCGTCCATCCATTGCTGATTTTTACTATACGATTCCAGAGGTTTGCTCTGCGTTATCGCAGCAATACGGATTGACCAGACGCGAGGAAGAGGTTTTGATTCTGCTTGCACAACGCAAGACCGTTCCTGATGTTGAAACGGAGCTTTTTATCAGCAATTCAACGGCTAAGTCGCATTGCAAGAGCATCTACAGAAAGCTCGGAATCCACAAACGCGAAGAACTACTCCGGCTGGTGGGCCATCCTTCGGTTGACGAGAGGCTGGAGAGCGAGCTCAGGCAATGATTCCAGAGCGGGGCGTTTTTTCCTCAGATGCATCCTGCAGCCCTGCAATCTGTTTGGCCGGCGATAGAAGCGGGCTGTAGCGCTGTGCGTGTTTTTCGATGAGAAATGCAACCTAGGACACCAGCGGTGCCGCCTTGCTTTCAGGAATGTATTTCACGACACGGAAAAGGGACGCCCGCGGGCGTCCCTTTTCCATGCGGTCCGATAGTCTCTGACTCCTGCGCCCCGCGCGACAGGGTCCAGCCGGGCACGGAGTCCGGCTGGGTG
>CAUWJA010000003.1:0-22076 GCA_963558905.1 uncultured Eggerthellaceae bacterium | reverse complement strand
GCGGCCGGTAACGGCCACGAACACGTCGGCATTGCGGATGCCCGCATCCTCCTGGAAGTCGGAGTCGCACCCGTCGCCGTTAATAATCAAGTACTGCCCCTGCAGCTCCATAGACAGACGGTCGGCCTGGGCGCGGTTCGCCTCCAACACGGCCACCTCGTGATGCTGCCTCAGAAGAACGTCGGCCAAATAGTTGCCCACCTTGCCGCCGCCCATGATGACCACGTACACAGAACACCCCTCCAGCCTGGATCAATCCTGGATGAACCGGGAAAACGACGATAGAAGATCGTGGCGAACGCATGCGACAACGCTGTCGCCGTGATAAAGCACGCTGTCCCTCGTGGGAATCGAGCTCGAGCTGCCATCGCGACGCTCAAACGCCACGATGCGGATGCCATGGTCGCGCTCGAGGTCAAACGCCCGCACGCTGCGCTTCCGCACGTCGCTGAGGTCGAGCGAGAATCGCAGGATTTCGAAATTGCCGAAGGTGTCAAGATGGGAACCGTGACCGGAAACGATTTTGGAGAACACTTCTTCCGCGACAAGGGACGTTCCGCACACGTAGTCCAGGCCCAACTGCATGTATGCGCTCTCACGCGCAGGGTTGTACAAACGGGTGATGACCTGCGGGACGCCGAAAATGCGGCGGGCCACCTCGGCGACCATCAGATTGGAGTTGTCCGACTGGGTCACGGCCGCAAGGCAGTCGCACTCTTCGACGCCGGCCCTGATCAACGTATCCTCGTCGAACCCCACGCCTTCGAGCGTGGTTCCGTTGAAATTGCGTCCCAGATTCGAGAATGCTTCGGGATTCTTGTCGACCACGCATACGTTCGATCCGCGCTCCGACAACAAAGCAGCAAGCTGCGATCCTACACGACCGCAGCCCACGATGATGATGCTAGCCATGATTCTGCCTTCCCCGGGAACCGCACACCCGATGGATGCGCCTTAGAGGAACTTGTAGTAGACGCCGCGCACGCCCCAGTCATGAACGGATCCGGCACCGAAAGCCTTCCAGCATCCGGGCGCAAGGTCCAATGCGCGACCATACCCTTCGAAACCGCCGGTATCGGTCACCGTAGCGACGATGACGGTGTCACCGTACATGATGGCGACCGCGCGACCCAGAAGATACGACTGGGAGGCAGGCACAGCCACGGTGACGCCCCAATCGGACAGGGGAACTCCCGAAGCCGTCGAGGAAGTGCCGAAATTGCCCGCACCGTCATCGTTGTCAGAGAAGCTGTACGCAGATGCGGTGCCGAAGCTCCAGCCATCGGATGTATCGGGAAGAACACGGGGTGCCGTAGGCAGCGGATCGGTGGTGCCCACGGTCTGGGCCAAGGCAACCGTATTGGGATTCGACGAATCGACAGCCGCGAGCACAACCACGGGATCGGGCTCTTCAACGGTGATGGTTCGGGATGCCCGCTGCTGCAACGAGCTGGCGGGAGAGTCCTCGGCCTGCGACGATCCCGCGTCAAGGCGACCCGTCGAATCCGCAAGGGAATCTTCCGAAACGGTGTTCTGCGCCGCTCCGACGCCGATGGTCGAGCTATCGACATCATGCGAAGCGATAGCAGGCTGCAGCGAGACGAATGCAGATACGCAGACCAAAACGACACCGAACGCCACTACGAGAGCGGGGGTCATCGAGCTGCGCTTCTTCTTATGTGGAGCCCTACGAGCCAAAAAACCTCCAACGAGCACAAACGCCTAATGCACTCCCCACCTGGGAAGTTGCCGACAGTGTGCTGCGTTGGTTATCTATATCTACTGCCGTAAGCGGTTGTATTCCATTACAGATACCCGCCTATTCTAGCGTAAAACCTCGAACGCGTCGAATCCGTGGAGGAAAAATCACACCTGGGGCACCAGCAGCGCAATCAGGAAATACGCTATCAGCGTGGGCCAGAACACGATGATCAACAGCAATACGGCCAAGATGCGCACGATGGTCGAATCCACGCCGAAGTAATAGGCGATGCCTCCGCAAACGCCGAACAGGCGCTTGTCCTCCCTGCTTCTCGTGAACGTCCGGCCCTGATGGCCCGCGGCGAATCCGGCGAGCCGGCCTGTTTTCGCCGCCCAGAGAATATAGACGCCTGCGACGATCAGGCCTACGGGCCAGGCGAAGGACATGACCGTATGCATCGCGTGGGCCACCCGATCCCACAACGGAGCAGGCACGAGGATGGCCAGGAATCGCCACAGTCCGAATGCTATGAGCAGGACTCCGGCGAGCACGGCGAAGCGCACCGATCCCGGTTGTTTCGAGAAATTGGAATCTCCGGCCATAACGGGCCTCCTTTCCGCATCAGCCGGCTTCGGACAGATATCGACCGCACCGCATCATATCCAGGGATTCACATCGGCGGCGAACGGCTCGCCGAAAGGAAGCTGGACAAACACCATATCCAACGGGCCGGGGATGGCATACGCAGTAAGGCCGAGCAGGCACATGCCCACGAAAACGCACCCGGCCACGATGATGCACAGCCCGTTGTCGAGCGCAGACCCTATGATGATGAGACCGGCGACCACCAGAAGAAGCGGCCAGGTCGATTCGAGCATCGCCCCCACCGTATGCCACGAAAGCAGCCCGACGGAGCAGCAGAGCATGACGAGGCCGGCGCAGAACATCATGAGACCGCAGCAGATGCGCGTGCCCTGGCGACTCCGACGGCCGGGAAGAACCATCAGGGCAACGCCGCCCAGCATGAAGGCAAGCGGCCAGAGCTGCCACCAATGGACACCGTCAAGGGCAACGCCCAAAATGCCGGCAAATCCCACCATGAGAAGAGAAACCCCTGCCCAGACGGCACACTTCGGAGCAGTAAGCGAACTGCACCGGGGTCTTCCATCCCGCTTTCCCCCATCGGCGCAAGGCGGAGCCGGCAGACAGCCTGCGTTGCTGTACGCCGCTCCCGCGGGAGCATCGATGGGACCCTGGGCGCAAGGGCGCTTCGGCAGAATCACCCACAGCAGCACATAGGCGAATGCCACGAAGCCGAAGCTCGACAGAGCCAGGACCGCCGTCAAGATGCGGACCAGAATGGGATCGATATCGAAGTGCTCGGCAAGGCCTGCGCACACACCGGCGATAACGGCATCATTGGAGCGGTACAGCTTGTTGCCCACCGGGTGTGCGCCCCCTTTCTATCTATCGGCCTCCTCGGATTCCGAGGCGCCGCCTTCAACCTGGTCAGGCGCGCTCACGCGGATCACGGAAATACGACGGCGGCGCATCTGCTGGATCCGGAAGCGATAGCCTTCCTTCTCGTAGACATCGCCGAGCTGGGGAATGCGGTCGAGGTCGTCCATCAGCCATCCCGCGATGGTCTCGTAGTCATCGGAAATCTCGACCGGCCAGCCCATCTCCGCTGCGTCTTCGCACGGGCATGAGCCGTCAACGAGCCATTCGGTATCGGACAGCTGGGTGATGTGCTTGTTGTCGTTGACGTCGGTTTCGTCCATGATTTCGCCGACGATCTCCTCGACAATGTCTTCGATGGTAATTAAACCAGCAGTTCCACCGTACTCATCGACAACAACCACCATCTGTTGACGTTTCGTTTGCATTTCGTTGAGCAGGGGCAAGAGGCTTTTGGTCTCGGGGACGAAATCGACTTCCGCCATGTAATGCTTGACCAGCGTATCTTCCTTGCCCTCGAGGAGCGGATTGATCAGGTCCTTGTAGCGCACGATGCCCTGGATGGCGTCGTGGTCCTCATGGAACACGGGCAGGCGCGAGAAGCCGGTGCCGCGCATGCGGTCGATGGCCTGCCGCACGGTCTCGGTGTCCTCGACCATGATCATGTCAACGCGCGGGGTCATGACCTCGCAGGTCACAGCGTCGCCCAAGTCGAGCACCTCATGGATCATGCGCTTCTCGTCGTCGTCGAGCTCTCCGTTGTCGGCCACCATGTAGCGGATCTCCTCTTCGGAAACCTCCTGGCGGTCATCAGCGCTTTTCACGCGCAGGATCTTCGCGATCAGGTTCGCGGAAGCAGCGGTGAAGCGCACGATGGGGCTGGCGATGGTCTGGAAGACCTTCAGGGGGCCTGCCACGATCTTCGCCACGCGTTCGGCGTCGGCCAGAGCGATGCGCTTGGGCACCAACTCGCCGATGACGATGCTGAAGTACGAGACCAACAACGTGATGAGGACGGGAGCCAAGCCGGGGGCGATGGCCGTCAAGAAGCCGATGTTGAAAGACGACATCCATTCGACCAGAGGGTCGGACAGGTTCGTTGCCGCAGCCCACGAGCGTGATGGCGACCTGGATGGTTGCCAGGAAGCGGTCGGAGTCCGAAGCGAGTTCAAGAACGGTCTGGGCCTTATGCGATCCGGCTTCTGCATCCTTCTGCAGAAGCGTGCGCCGAGCGTTGACCAGGGCCATCTCCGATGCGGAGAAGTATCCGTTGACCAAGATGAGGATGAAGGTTACGACAATGCTTATGCCGACGTCCATAGTGATGTTTCACAACCTTTGTTCAATAGCCGCCTACCGGGCGGAATTTCAAATACGCACAACGCGCATCACAGCACGTAGAGCACAATGGAAAGGAATTGGAGCACGCTGCCCGCAAGCACCCAGAGGTGGAACACGGAGTGCATGTAGCGCACCTTCTTGGCAACATAGAAGGCGCAGCCGACGGTATGGCACGCACCACCTGCGGCGAGCAGCACCAAGCCCGGCGTAGCCAGGTTCTCGATGACAGGAGGAAGGAATCCGATCACGCACCACCCGAGGATCAGATAGATCACGACAGACACCCATCGCGGCCTGTAGACCCAGAACGCCTCGACGGCAACGCCGATGATGGCGATGGCCCACACCACCGCACAGAGGATCAGCCCGCCGTCGTCGGCAAGCGTGACCAGGCAGTACGGCGTGTAGCTGCCGGCGATGAACAGGTAGATGGAAGCGTGGTCGATGACCTTGAACACGCGCTTCGCCCGCGGAGCAGCGATTGCATGGTAGAGCGTGGATGCAAGGTATTCGAGCAGCATGGATATGCTGTAGATGAGAGCTGCGGCCAAAAGCACGCCGCCGCCATGGGAGACGGACACCACGACCGTGATGGGAATCGCAGCAACGGCAAGCGCCGCGCCGACACCATGCGAGACGGAATTGAAGATCTCTTCGCCCAGCGTATATTCGCGGATGGGCTTTTCGGATTTCGCAGCGGATGCTTTCGAGCGTGCACGACGGGGCTTGGCACACGAAGCGCCGGCTGCAGTCATATTGCAGGCAGGGAGAGGGTCAGGGCAGGAATCGCCCTGGGGTTTTCGACCGGGCGCACCCGAGGCGCCCGCTGATGCTGTGGATGTGGCTGTTTCATTCATGGGGCGTATTCTAGCATAAGCATGCGCCGCTCCATCTCCTGCCCATAATCGTCACCGTTTCGAAATCTTGGCGGCATGGGAAGGCTGCAGCGGGCGTCGGCGGGGCGCACGGCCGGAACCGCCCGCCCCATCTGCGCCGTTTCACCATCAGCTGCGCGGCCGCACCCATTCCATCCATGCCTCGGCATCGGCGTCGGCGATATCCCAGATGCTTTCCACAGACCCGCCCACGCCCGCAGCGGTTTTCGCCGCCACGATGCACACACCCGCATGGCGCTGGAACGGATTCGTCTTCGTGTAGGCGAATTGGATCTTGCGCCGCGGGAACGTGACGCTCGACACGGAGAAGCCCGAATTCGTCACGCGCATGAACAGGCGGTTGTACGCAAAGGACGACCCCTTGAACCACAGCACTGCCCTCACCGCATTGATTACCATCATGACCAGCGCGAACACATAGTACAGAGGCAGATACGCAATCACGAACATAAGCGCTTCGCGGTCTTCCGGCAGCAGAGACACCCCGCTGGAAAGCACCCAAAGCAGCACAAGGTGGACAAGCGCCACGGCAACGGCGCCCCAAAACGATACGCTGCGGATGAAGACGTTGCGCACGATGGCGCGCCGGCATGCGACGCGGGCGGGGCGGACCTCTTCAACCGGAATGTCAGCGAATTCGGGAGCCAGGCCGGCCAGGATCTCAGGCACGCGCGAGGTCTTCACGAACGGATGGACCACGATGCCCTGATGGGAAAGCGATTGCTGCTGCGTGGAATCCTGCTGGGGGTCGACGGAATCGATCTTGCCCAACGAAAGCTCGCAGTATCCCATGAGGCGGCGGATCAGGCTCTGTTTGATGATGACCGACTGCACCCGGTCGATATCGACGCCGTGGAAGTTATGCTGCAGCAGACCGTGCTCGACCTCAATGCGGTTCTCGCGGCGCCGCGCACGGAAACCGCCGTACGTGATGAGCGTTCCCGCTACCGCAATAAGCCATGCGACCAGACCGAACGCCACACCGCCGAAGACCATCTGCCAGGCAAAGGCCGAAATGAGCGGCCCAAGCGCAGCCACGGAGAAGGAGTCTGCCCCGACGGCCGCCGCGAACATATCCTCAAAGACGGGGGCGAAGATCTCAAGAGCCGTCGCCATGGTCGCAATGGCGCCGACGGACACCAGGGCAACGGTGCCCGTCGCGCCGGATACGCCGGCCAAAGCAAGCTCTTTGTTCGTCAGGCCGGTCTCATAGGAAACGGCTCCGGTATCCTGCTCGGCTCCAGCGAAGACCCCGCGCAGCTCACCCCAGATCTCGTTGGGGGCATCGAGGATGTTCGCCGAACCGTCAGAAGGAGCCCCCGAAGCGAAGGCAGGGGGCATCGCGGCGCCCGTCGGCGTCGCCGCACCGAAACCAGCCGGCGCCACCGCAGCGCTTCCGCTCCACTGGGCCTGGGACGCTTGGGCGGCAGCATAGGCGGCCGACCCGTACATGACGGACCCATCGGGCATGAACGCATTGCCCTGCTCGTCCAGCACGCCGCCGGCGAGCAGGACCTTCTTGCGGCGGAAAAGCTCCGCCCGCAGCGCTTCCGCTTCTGCAACTTTGACATACGGCACGCGAACGCCGTTGTTCGCCGAGCCGCCTGCCGTATCCATCTTCAGGCTGCACACGCCCGCTATGCGTTGCAGAACGCCTGCCTGCTGATTGACGGCTTGGATGCGCTGGTAGGGCACATGGATTCGCTTCTTGCTGAAAATGCCCGAATACAGGTTGAACTCCGTAGGCGTGATCTCGTATGTCAGATGCCGCCACGACCACCACTGGATCAGCAGCGTCACACCCACGATGAGGGCGACGACCAGCAGGAATGCCAGTCCCACGACAAGGCCGACGATCGGAGCGACAACCGATCCAGGGCCCGTTGCTCCTGCGCTTTCGAAAAGCATGGGCACGATCGAGCCTGCCAATGAAACGCCGATGGCGAACACCATGATGACCGCCGCCTGAAGCCCGCCGAGCCAAATGTACGTATGATGGACATGATGGGCTCCGGGCAAAATGGATTGCGGCATCTGCGCAGGCTGGCCCGGATACTGCGCAGGCTGATTCGGGTACTGCACAGGCTGATTCGGATACTGAGCAGCCATGGCCTACACATCCTCTTGGGCAAGGCGGGCCTGCTCGGTGATCGCATCGCGCAGCGCGTCCGCTTCCTCGAAGGCCAGCCCGGGAATCTCATGCTCGCCCGCCGCCGTCGCAACGGTCACGCTGGCCAAGCCGAACGCACGCAGAATGGGGCCCTGCTTGGTGTCGGTGTTCTGCACGCGGACGAAGGGGATGATGAACCGTTTTCGCCAGATGATGCCGCGTGCGATGTCCAGCTCATGCTCGCCCACCTCGTAACGCCAGCGCATATGGCGGATAGGCGGCAGGATGGCCACGCATACCACCAGGGCCGCGATCCAAGCAGCCGTCATGATACCGACGACAAGCCACGACCATGACTGAGCAGGGTCGGCAAGCGGGATGATGACGAAGCCGACCACGCCGCACAGGTAGATGAGCGTGAGCCCGACCGCATCGCTGATGCGCCAGACGTTCTTCATTTTGGGATCAAGTTGATGCACGGGCAAAGGTCTCATTGCGACTCCTTGGAATGAGGCTCCGCCTGAAAGGCGCCCTTGCACCCGGCGCAACGGCCGCGGACGCAAGGGCGCCTGAGCGAAGCGACTTTTGTTCTATCCAGAATAGAACAAAAGTAGTTAGCATGTCAATTGATGTGAGCTCAGATCCGGTCGCCATCATCATGCACGGCGAATCGGCGCCCGCACCTTACCCCATGGGGTTGGCCGGCGGAACAGGGGCAGATCCCGGATCGGCCGGAGCGGCAGCCATGTTGACCGCGGGCACGGCGGGAGAGTTCCCTTGCCCGAAATCGACGATGGGCGCGCCGGACGCGGAGGCGTTCGCATCGAAGCTCTGACGCGGCTTGAACCCGAAGATGTTGGCGAAGATCACAGCAGGAAACATCTGAATGGCGTTGTTGTACTTCATGACCGTATCGTTGAAGCTCTGGCGCATGTAGCCGATCTTGTCTTCCGTAGCCGTAAGCTCAGCCTGCAATTGCTGGAAATTCGCATTCGCAACCAGCGTGGGATATGCCTCCGTCACAGCGAAAAGGCTCTTGAGCGCACCTGTGAGCATATTGCCGGAGTTCATCTTGTCCTCAGGCGTCGTCGACTGCATGCATGCATTGCGGGCGGCGATGACGGCCTCGAGCGTTCCGGACTCATGTGCGGCGTAGCCTTTCACGGTCTCAACCAGATTCGGAATCAGATCCAGGCGCCGCTGCAGCTGCACATCAACCTGCGACCAGGCATTGTCGACCATATTGCGCAATTTGACCATGTTGTTGTACATGCCGATGATCCAAACGACCAACAGCACCGCCAGCACGGCGACAACGATCCCCACAATCATTCCGGTAGACATGGCCTGACCCCTTTCTCGAAACCGGACAGCGCCGGACACTAAACAGCAGGTTGAGTTTCAATCAGCGGCACGATGATGTCGGCCATGACCGCATACATGTCGCCGCGGAACGAGCCGTTCGCAATGAACTGGACCGTACCCTCACGGTCGATGACCACCGTATAAGGAATGCCGGATGACGGATACGACGCAGACGTCTCCGGCGTCTCCATGGCCCATATGAAATCATAGCCCGATTCCTGCGCGTACTTGAGGGCAGAGCCATCGTCGTCGCCGCGATTCACCGCCACGACAACCAGATCATCGCCGTATTCCTGGGCGAACCGGTCCCAGATCGGCATATCGCCGACGCAGTAGCCGCACCATGTGGCCCAAAACGTCATGATGACGACCTTGCCCTTGAAGTCGGACACGGCGAAACGGTCGGCGGAAGCGATTGCATTGCCCTGGCCGTCGGATGCCCCGTTGGCGAATATCGCGGTCAGCTCCACATCGGGCGCGGCGAAGCCCTCGCTTGCAACGTCTGATTCGGCGGCAGGCGAGCCATCGGAATCAGCACCGTCCTCAGGGCCGCCGCATGCGGAAAGGCCCAAGGTCAGCGCACAGGCGGCCGTCAGCGCCAGGATGAACATGGAAAATCGGATGAAGCGGTTGGAAACGGTGTCGGCCATGGCCTATCTCCTTCGCAATTCGGCCTGCAATTCAAGAAGCGAGAACCGGATGGCACCCTGCTCGCAGGCGCTCACGCATGCACCGCATTGGATGCATTCACGGTCCCCCACTTCGCGGATGTCCATCTTACATGCAGCCACGCATGCGCCGCACCGGATGCACGCATCTTCGGAAACCGTCCATCTGAGCAAGGCGAAGCGGTTGAAGAACGAATACAGCGCACCCAGGGGGCACAAAAACCGGCAGAACGGACGGTAGATGAACAGACACGCCGCCACCAGAACCGCCAACACGAACATCTTCCAGGTGAAAAGAGGTCCCACCATGCGACGCAGATCCTCGTTCATGGACAGAAGGGGGATGCCCGCTTCCAGGGTTCCGGCAGGGCACAGCCATGCGCAAAACGCCGGCGTCCCCACACCCGTGACGGCAAGGAGCACGAACGGGGCGATGACCACGAGCCCCGCAAGCACGGCGTATTTCAGCCATGAAAGACGGCGGCTCCAAGCGCCTTTGCGCACCTTCGGCAGCGGCACCTTATCCAGGAGGTCCTGGATGAACCCGAACGGGCATAGCCAACCGCAGACAGTGCGCCCCAGCAGCGCACCGAATGCGAGAAGCAGCCCGACCACATACAGCGGCAACGCCCGCCCGCTGGCCGCAAGCGCCCCTTGAAGCGCCCCGATGGGACAGGCACCCACCGCGCCCGGACACGAATAGCAATTCAATCCGGGCACGCACACCTGCTTGGTGGCGGCGCGGCTGATCTGACCGGTGGCGAATCCCTGGAAGTCAAGGTTGTAGAGCACGGCGGCAAGAAGCTGAATGATGTGCCGCTTGAACCGGGATGGAGAACGATCACGTGAAGTCCGGCCATCATCGGACCCGGAACCCGGCGTAGCGCGCTTGCAGCGGGAAAGCGGCATGGCCATCACCCGATCCCTATGCACTCATAGCACACAAGGGACGCTTTGCGAAACACCGCCAGCGCATCGCCCTGAGCCGCACCGGCGACCACGAGCACTACCGCCGCAACGAGAACGATCAAGCAGATCGCAGCTGTCCGCTTCATGGGGAACCCCTGATCAGCGCAGCACGGCGGCGCGGATGCCTGAAAGGTTCGTGGTGCGCGACCAGAACCCGCGGTTGCGCGCCTCAGCGCAGATGCGATAGGCGGCATCGAAACCCTCACAGACAGCGAACGTGGTAGAGCCGCTCCCGCACAGGAGCACGCACGGATTCCCCTCCGCGTCATGCTCGACGCCGTCGCAGCCGGCCAACCACTCGCGGATCCGCTCAAGTTCGGGCAGCAGGGCGGCAGCCGCCGGCGCCAAATTGTTCACCAGGGGAACCTCCTGCGCGCAGGCGGCGGAAAGCATGGCGCTGCGGCGTGCGGACGGAATCGCAACCGGAGCCTCGTCGAAGGCCCGATACGCAGCCGCCGTGGAAACCCCCTGGTCGGGACGGACGAGCACCAGTGTTGATTTCCCGGGGCCCAATCGCGCTTCAAGCGATTCGCCGGATCCTGACATGCGCGCGCAACCGCCGTACAGGAAAAACGCCACGTCCGCACCGAGCGATCCGGCCACGCGGACCGCCGCATCGCCCGCAGGGTCTTCGCCCCACAAGGCGCACAGGCCCACGATGACGGCCGCCGCATCGGCAGACCCCCCGCCCAAACCGGCGCCATGGGGAATGCTCTTGTCGATGGCGATGCGGACCTCCTCATCGGCGCAACGGCCGAATGCATCGGCCAGGCGATGCGCCGCCTTGTAGGCGATGTTGTCCTGCGGCGCCACATCGAGCGGGGCAACGCCGCCGCGTTCCGCCACCGTCACGGCAACGGCTAAGCCGGTGCCGGGCGCTGCGGGATGCACGGACACCGTGACAAGGTCATGGAGCGCCAATGCGTGCATCACGGTCTCGACGTCGTGATAGCCATCGGGCCGGCGATCGCCTATGCCCAAATACAGATTGACTTTAGCCGGCGCGACAACCTTAACGGTCCCCATTGGATCTCCTAGCGTGCACGGCCCACGGACACGGCGCCGCGATCGCAGCGATTGCCCCAGGCGTCGATGAGTTCACCCTCTCGGTACACGCAGATTATCTCACAATGGTTGGAGCACTTCGCGCACTCCGCCTCACGCGTCTTGAACTCGAAGTCGGCGGCGGCGAAGTCGAAGGGATGCGCTTCGCACACGCAGCCGGATTCGGGCTTGGCGCCCTGCGAGGCCTCAGCCGCGAGCAGAGCCGCGCCGAAAGCGCCCATCAGGTGCCCGTCGGGGTCCACCAGCACGTCGCAGCCCAACAGCTCCTCGAAGAAATGCACCACGCCCGCGTTCTTGCTGACGCCGCCCTGGAACACCACGGGGGCTACGATCTTCTTGCCCTTGCCCACGTTGTTCAGGTAGTTCGATGCCACAGCCTTGCACAGGCCGGCGATGATGTCCTCGCGCGCATGCCCCATCTGGATCTTATGGACCAAGTCGGATTCGGCGAACACCGTGCAACGCGCGGCGATGTTGGCGGGGCGCTTCGATGAAAGCGCGATTTCGCCGAACTCCTCAACCTCAACGCCCAGGCGGTGGGCCTGGCTGGAGAGGAAGGCGCCCGTTCCGGCAGCGCATAGCGTGTTCATGGCGTAATCGGTTGCCACGCCACCTTCGACGCAGATGATCTTGGAGTCCTGGCCGCCGATCTCCAGGATGGTGCGCACATCCGGATGCAGGTACGTGGTGCCCACGGCATGGGCCGTGATCTCGTTTTTCACCGTAGTCGCATTCAGCATGGCTCCCGCCAGCTTGCGCGCGCTGCCCGTGGTTCCCACGCCCACCACCTGCAGTTTCTCCCGGTCGACCTGACCGGCCAGATCGTCGATCACGCGGCGCACGGCATCGGTCGGATTGCCTTCGGTCCACAGGTACGAACGCGCGACGATTTCGCGCGACTCGTCGATGACCACGCCTTTCGTGGAAATGGAACCGATGTCTATGCCCAGGTAAGCCTTCATTGTCTCCTCCGTATCGTGAATCGGGCGAAGCGCGCGGTGCATCCGCCCGGACGCGTATCAGCGGCGTGTGCGGCGCCACGCGATCATGTCGTAGAACGCCTCGAGGCGCGTATCGAGCCCGGTGTCGCTTGTCTGCGAGTCATAGCTGAGGTACAGGATGGGCATGCCCGTCTCGCGGCTGATGCGCTGCAGCACCGGCATGCAGTCTACCTCCGGCGTGCAACCCGAGGACTTCAGGTGGATCACGCCGTCGAAGCCCGCATCCGCATAGCGCTTGGCGGCCGCGATGGTCATCGACGAAGTGGGGCCCATGTCGTAGGTGACGTACTCGGACACCTCAGCACGCAGGGCGGCCTCGTCATAATGCAGGTTCCGGCTGGTCAGCGTCAAAAGCCGGTGCAGCTCCACGCCCATGCCCAGCATCTTCTCCTCGACGCCCAGATTGCTGTGGGCATCCACCGCCGTGAAGAATTCGCCCACCAAACCCACACGCAGCGGCTTGTCGGGCTTGTCCACCGGCAGAGCGGCAAGCGCGGCCATGCCCGCAGCATGCGCCGTCGCGATATCGGCGTCACAGGTTGCCGACCGCATGGCGTCGTGGTAGCGGCCCAGCTCGCGGGCGAAGGACCCCGGCTCAACCTCGAATCCGGCGTTCGCCAGATAGAACGCGTACACCTCGTCCAGGCTGTCCAGCATCTTGAACGCCGCCAGCATGTTGCGCACGCCCTTGGCCACCGAAAGATTCGGATTCACGACCTTCTTGCACAGCTTGACGTAGTCGGCGATGGGCTTCGATGTCAGCGTGGCGAAGTTGATCATCTCGAACTCGTAGCCCATATCGCGCAGGATGGCTTCCTGCAATTCGCCGTAATAGCCCAGCCGGCACGGACCGGCGAACTGCACGAGCACATCGGCGCCCAGCTCGAGCGCCTCGATGTAGTCGCCCAGGATGTGCTTGAACGGCGCGCACACGAAGTCGTTCGAATTGGCGGCGCCCAGCTCGAGCGTGCGCTTGGTCGGCGCCGGAAGGGGCACGAAGTCCGCATCGAGCACGTGCTCGACGAAGAATTTGAACGCAATGTCATAGTAGCTGTAACGGAAAAACGCCACCTTGGTGCGCGCATGGCGATCGCGCTTGGCGCGCTTTCGCGGCTGTACGGTGCGGAATTTTCCCAATGCCGCATCGCCCAGACGCACACGGGCTTCGTTGAGGCGTGTTTCGGCATCCCGACGTCGCTCGTCGGCCATGGGCTCGTCAGCCATGGATGTAGCCTCCTTTGCGCTGGTATTGCAGGATGTCGACGAAGCTCTCTATGCGCGTCTCCAATCCGGCGGTGCCGCTCTGCGCATCAATGGTCAACGTCAACGTGGGCTTGCCTTTCACGCGGCGGGCCACGATATCATTGGTCATGGAGTCCGGTCCGCACGGGAATGCGCTGACCAGCACCACGCCATCGACGCCGTCGCTCTCCAAGGCAATGGCGCCCGTCAGCTCGCGGTTGACCGCCCATGGCATGGTGGGCGAGAAATCGTAGCTGGCCTGAAGCGCGCGCTCGGCGTCGTAAGCGTCGGCGTATGCCACGAACGCGCCGTTGGCTTCGAGCAGCCGCACCACTTCGCCCCCGATGAAAGGATCGTGGGCCACGTAGGGATGCGCCACCAGCATGATGATGGGAGGCCGGGACGCAGCGGACGCGGGGGCAGCAGAACCGGACGCTTGGGGGCGGCCGGATTCGGCAAGACGCTCCACGGCGCGGCGCTGGTCGGCTTCGCGCTGCGCGCACGCTTTCTCGTAGGCTTTACGCGCGGCCTTGTAGGCGCGCCGGGCCTCCTTGGGCGAAGCGCCCAGGCGCACACCCAGGTCCACGAAGGCGTCTTTTTCACCACCATGCGGCTTCTGTCCATCTATCAGGCACGATAGCACCTGGATGCCGCTTGATGCGAATGCGTTCGCCACAACATCGGGCAGGGCCTGGAACTTCGTGCAATAGCCTTCGCGACGGTTCTTCCCCACGATGCTGGGCACGAACACGGCGTCGCATGTGCCGAGCAGCCGCGCCACGTGGCCCATGTAGACCTTCGACGCAAGGCAGCATTCGTCCACCGAGATGCGAGCGCCTTCGTCTGCGATATCGGCATCGGTTGCAGGGCTGAGCACGACGGTTCGTCCCAGTTCCTCGAAAAACGTCTTCCACAGGGTGCCGAAGCGGTAATACAGCAGGGCACGCGGGATTCCGATTGTTTTGATGTCTGATTCTTCCATGAGGCCATGTTCGCACACGACCGGCCCGCGTTTGCGCGGCGCGTTCGCGATGTTGAAGAACTGAAATATTGCCTCCATAGTTTATTCCACACTCCATGACGAGGTGGTAACAATCGCGGCGGCGGTGACGGCGACAGGGTATATTCCTCGATGCAAGGCGCACAGCCCCTGCTTGCTGCGCGCGTATTTCGCATCTACCGCATGAGGACGACCCATGAACGAAACCCAGCACGCCTCTTCCGCATCCATCGAAAACCGACCGGCGGCATCGGCAGCCGCAGAAAGCGGCCCGGCCGCGCCCGAGGCGGCTGCCACGACCGCGCAGGGCCCCGCACCCGCACGCGGCGCATCCGTAGCCCTGCAGCTGCCCCCATCACCGCGAAGCACGTGATCATAGCCGCAGCGGTCGCCGTCGCCTCCATCCTGTTCGTCGTGCGCTTCGATGACGTGGTCGGATTTCTGGCGCTGGTACTCCATGTGATCAGGCCTTTCATCTGGGGTGTTGCCGCCGCGTACCTCATCAACCTGGTCATGAAACTCTGGGAGCGCGTGTATTTCCCCCGCTCGACCAACATCGTGATCACAAAGACCAGGCGCGTGGTGTGCATCGTGCTGGCGATAGGGACCATCGCGGGCATCCTGACCGGCGTCATCTGGCTGCTTGCCAGCGAGGTTTCGCAATCCGTGGGGGCCCTGGCCGCAGGCTTCACGCAAACCGCCACCATGCTCTACGATCTGTTCGCCCAGGACCCGACCATTTCCGCCTGGCTTGAAGCCGAGTCCGCCAACATTGAGACCGCCGCCGAAGAAGCGCTCGCCGGATTCGGCGGTGTGGGCGGCATTGTCGGCAGCATGGTGAAGGTCGGCGGAAACGCCGTATCCGTGCTGGCCAGCGCGCTTCTCGGATTGATTTTCGCCTTGTATCTGCTCATGGGCAAAGAGCGCATCATCGCCGCAACCAAAAGCGTCCTGGAGATCACGCTGCCCAAGCCGGCATGCCGCAAACTGCTGCACGCCGGCTCCGTTGCCAACGACTGCTTCTCGCGCTTCATCACCGGGCAGTGCCTGGAGGCCATCATCTTGGGCTCGCTGTGCGCCATCGGCATGAAGATCCTGGGGCTTCCCTATGCGGGCACTGTCGGTCTGTGCGTCGGCCTGACCTCGCTCATCCCGTTCATCGGCGCGTGGATCGGCGGCATCGTGGGCGCGTTGATCATCGCATCCGTGTCGTTCATGCAGGCGCTGTACTTCCTGATTTTCCTTATCGTTCTGCAGCAGATCGAAGGCCACCTGATCTATCCCAACGTGGTGGGCGCAGCCGTTGAGATGCCCGGTATCTGGACGTTTGTGGCCGTCGTGGCGGGCGGGTCGCTGTTCGGCCTGGTCGGCGTGTTGGTGGGCGTTCCCATCGTTTCCACCGTGCGCAAGCTGGTTCTCGAATGGAAGGCCGCCCGCGATGCGCGGCTGGCCGCTGAAGGGGCTTTGGATGCCGAAGCAACGGACGCACCCGCGAAGGCAGACGCGTAAGCCAGGTTGCCGCGGACGCGTTCCGCAGGCTCCGACGCGTGCCGCGGATGCCGCTCCGCAGGCGTTTATTCAGACCGCTTCTTGCGGCGCGCGCGGAAGAAATCACGCAGCAGCGCCACGCACTCATCGGCCAGTACGCCGGATGTCACTTCGAAATTATGGTTGAGCCGCGTGTCTTCATGGACGCTGTAGAGCGTGCCCAGAGCTCCGGCCTTCTGATCGGGGGCGCCATACACGCAGCGTGCAATGCGCGCCTGATGCATGAGTCCGGCGCACATCACGCATGGTTCGAGCGTGACATACACCGTGCAATCGGGCAGACGCCAGCGTTCAAGCTCGCGCGACGTCTGGCAGATGGCCGTGAATTCCGCATGGGCGCTGGGATCTTGATCGGTCTCGCGGTGATTGTGGGCCTCGGCCACCACTTCCCCGTCGCACACCACGACAGCCCCTATGGGCACTTCGCCCGCCTCGGCGGCCAAGCGCGCCTGTTCGATTGCCAGGCGCATGAAGCGCTCATCCTCCTCACGCCGGGGGTCGGCCGGCAGCCCAGCGGCAAGCGGCAAGGCGGCTGCATGCGGCTCGATGCCGTCAGGGGACACGGCGGAGCCGGCGGTATGTGATTCGATGTTTTCCATGACGCCATTGTACGGCAACAACGCACAAGGGCGCACCCGTGCGGGTGCGCCCCCTTGAAAATAAACCGGTTGAACGAACTCAACGATGAGAGCTAGTCCTGCTTGCGACGGACTGCCATTGCGCCGATGGCGCCCATGGCTGCGATTCCCGCGACAGCGGCCGCGCCGGCAACCTGCATGGAGCCGTCACCTGTGGCGGGCAGCTTGTCACCGCCGGTCGAAGGCTCATCGGAAGAGGTACCGCCCTCGTCCTGGCCATCGCCCTGATCGTCGCCGTTGCCCTCGTCACCGCCCTCTTCGCCACCGCCAGGGGTGGTCGAGGTGTCGACGAGCTTCACGGTCACGGTCACGGGGTCGACGGTGCCGGCATCCGCAAGCGTTGCCGCCCCTTCAGACTGCTTCGTCGCGGTGTACGTGAAGCCGAACGTCGCACCGGCCTGCTTGGCATCGATGGCCTCGTTGAGGGCATCGAGGTTGTCAGTGGAAACCGCCAACTCGTAACCGCTCTTCTCGACATCGACGTTCATGCCCATCAGGCCGAGCAGATACGCAGCGTCTACGATGCCACCCTTGACATCGTAGACATGCACGCCGTCTACAACCTTGTCGGCAACAGGAACCAGCTTCGCGCTGACGGCAACCAAGTCGCCGTTCTCGTCGAGCTGCAAGCCCGCACCGGGGACGATGAACTCAGGGGCAGGAGCTTCGCCGATGAACGTACCGCCGGAAATGGCGATGTCGCGGTCAACCGTCGCGGATTCGCCGTCCTTGACGAAGTACAGAACGGTGTTGCCCTGCTCGCTCTCGAAGGTACCGCTCTGGATATCGAGGGCGATGTCGCGGTCGTTGTAGCCGCTTTCCACATAGATGGCGGCACCGGTCGAAATCAGGTTCTTACCGGGGTTGCCATCGTAGTAATCCTCGGGGATCTCCTTCTTGCCGGTGGCCTTGATGTAGGTGTCGCCCTTCACGACAACCTCGCCGCCCTTGATGGTGACGCCGCTATCGGCTTCGATGGAGGTATCCTCGATGGTCAGAATTCCCGACTTCGGCGGCCAATACACCGCAGTGGTGTCGCACGTGATGTCGCAATTCTTCAGCGTCACGTTCTGGTTGGAATTCAGACCCTGCACGCCGACGGCCTGATCGACCGTGCGGAGCACAAGGTCTTCCAGAACAACGTTGATGTTGTCGTTGGTGGCATACGTGTAAAGGCCGTAGCTGTCCTTGTTGGTGTTGATGATGGTGCCGTTCTTCACCGCAAGGTTCACATCGGCGGCGGACACGGAAATGGTATCCGCGCTATCGAGCGTGATGGTGCAGCCGTTGAGGTCGATGGTCACATCCGTGCCTGCCTCGGTGATGTTGATGTACTTGCTGTCCCCGGAAGAGACCTGGTCGGCGGACAGGTTGCCGAGAAGGGTCACCACGCCGCCGTCTTTGGCGGCAGCGATGGCTTCTTCAAGAGTCGGGTACGCGCCGACGATCACGCCGTCTTTCGCCACCGTTGCGACATTGGATGCCTTATCAACCACGACGGACCCGTTCTCATCCTGCGACATGCCGGGAGCAAGGTACCCCTCGGCAATCTCGAAGGGCTTATCGCCGCTGAGGAAGGTGCCGCCGTTGATCGTGAGCACCGCAGCAGAGCCGGTGTTCCTGATGGCGGATCCGTTCGCAAGCCAGTGGCCGGCATAAGTGCCGTTCTCGATGGTGAGTGCGCCCTCATTGTTGATGGCGCCGTAGCCCTCCTGTGACATGGATGTGTCGATAACGCCGTCGCCGGTCACCGTGAGCGTGCCCTTGTTGGCAAACGGACGGCCGACATAATCATCCGTGCAGGTGATGCTGTTGCCCGCCATGTCCAGCACGATATCCTTGCCCGAAGGCACGGTCACGACCTGGCCGGGCTCGAACACGATGCTGCCCGTAAGGGTCACCGTAGTCTGAACACCGTCTTCTGCCGCGTCGATGGCGCCCTGCAGAGCCTCTGCTGACGCAATGCCCTCGGAGGCTGCGGCCTGGGCCGCCGCGGGGTCGCCCGCAGAAGAACCCTGGGCATCATCCGCAAAGGCAACCATCGGCACGCCGAGCGACGCGACAAGCGCCGCACCGAACGCGAGCGAAAGCGCCCTGCCCCGTTTCAGCTGCATTTCCATGCGCTTCCCTTCCTTCCTCGTTTCACAATCTTTCAATGACCCGCCTCCGCGCGCGCCCCTATTCCTTCAGAGCACGATGCCCCGTTCAGACGCTGTTACCCCGCCTGGACATTGTTACCTCGCCTGGACATGCGGCGGCGGAATCCATGCATATGATTTCATGATACTGCAAGCAATGCCGCAAACGGCGGCTTTTTCCGTGGCGACCGGCTTTTCCAAAAGATGCCCGCATCCCTGCGCCGCGTAAGGCAGTCTGCGCGAGAGACCGACTGCGCCCTGGTGCACCATTTCGCATGTTTTTCGAGTGCATCACTGTGCGTGTTTTTCGAAATGCCTGTTCAAAGCTATATTCGAGTTACTATATTCTGAAGTGTGAATAATTTGTCGCACCGTTTAGCGTCTTTTTCGAGGTTCGGAGCCCGAACAACACGCTAAACGGTGCAGCGGGGCAGCGGCTTGCGGTGCGGCACGAAGCGCCGCCCCAATCAAAGAAGGCGCACCCGGACCGGATGCGCCTTCGGTATGCGCGGCACCTTGGGCCGCGCGGTGCCCTGCTGTGCAGAGCCTACTTCTTGATGGCCTTGAAAGCCTCGGTCTGCTCGCGGATGCCCTTTTCGGCAGCAAGACGCTCGATGGAGGTGGCGCCGAAGAAGCCGTCGATGCCGGGAACATGCTCGATGACATACGCAGCATCGGCAGGCTGAGAGATGGGGCCGCCATGGCAGATGACCAGCGCCTCGGGGTTGATATCCTTGACGACCTTCACGATGCCGCTGATGATCTCGACGCAGTCATCCAGGCTCTTGGCGGTCTCGGCGCCGATGGTGCCGCCGGTGGTGAGGCCCATGTGGGCCACGATGATGTCAGCACCCGCGCGGGTCATGGCCGCAGCCTGCTCTTCGTCGAAGACATAGGGGCAGGTCAGCATATCGAGCTTGTGAGCTTCAGCGATCATGTCGACCTCGAGGCCGTAGCCCATGCCGGTCTCTTCCAGGTTCTTGCGGAACACGCCGTCGATCAAGCCGACGGTCGGGAAGTTCTGCACGCCGTTGAAGCCCTGGTCCTTGAGCTGCTGCAGATACTTCTTCATGACGCGGAAGGGGTCGGTGCCGCACACGCCGGCCAAAACCGGGGTGTCCTTGACCACGGGCAGAACCTCGGCGCCCATCTCGACCACGATCTGGTTGGCATCGCCGTAGGACAGAAGACCGGCCAAAGAGCCGCGACCTGCCATACGGAAACGACCGGAGTTGTAGATGACGAAGATGTCAGCCCCGCCAGCCTCGGCCGACTTCGCGGTGATGCCGGTACCGGCACCCACGCCGAGCAGGATGTTGCCCTCGGCGAGGGACTTGCGGAAACGATCGAGGATTTCTGCACGAGACATTTCAAGCATGGTTTTTCTCCTATTCTGCTTGCCTTTTCGTTGCTCACGGCGCCAGGCGCCGGTTGCTCCTTGAATGCGGCGGCCGTACGGCGATGCGCCCCGGCCGCATCGGGATGCGCAACAGCGCGGCTCAGGCGGCGGGCCGATGCGGCCGACCGCCTGACGTTTCCATCATGAACTACGCCTCCATGAGGTCGATGAGCTTCTGAGCCGCAGCGATGGCGAACTCATCGTCGTTGATGTGGGCATCCATCTCAACGATCTGCGCCGCTTCGGGCTTGACCTGGGCACGCAGGGTGTCGAACAGGACGGCGTCTTCCTCGGGCCCGTAGAACGGCTGGCCTTCGGCGTCGATCATGGACACGCCCTTGAGCGGGAGCATGCACACGCACGAGCCGGTGGACATGTTGATCTTGGATGCGATCGCTTCGCCGATCTGCTTGTTCTCATCGGCGGTCGTGCGCATGAGCGTAACCGTGGGGTTGTGCTTGTAGAGGTTGCGGCCTGCGAACTGGGCGGGAACGGTGTCCCAGGGGCCGAAGTTCACCATGTCCAACGCACCGACGCTGATGACAGTGGGCACGCCGTTGAGAGCAGCGGCCTCGCAGCGGTCGGGACCTGCGGCCAGCACGCCGCCGACAACCTCATCGCACCATTCGGTGGTGGTCAGGTCAAGGACACCCTTGATGAATCCGCCGTTGATGAGGGATTCCATGCATTTTCCGCCCGTGCCGGTAGCATGGAACACCAGTACCTCGTAGCCCTTCTCTTCCAGATAGGCCTGGGCCTTCTGGACGGCGGGCGTGGTCACGCCGAACATGGTGGCTGCAACCAGGGGCTTCTCGTCCTTCGCCTCGGGGCGCGGATGCTCGAGCATGCCGACCATGGCGTTGATGGCGTTGTTGAAGATGGTGGCGGAGAAGCTGTTGATGCCGGCCACGTCCACGATGGAGGGGAACATGGCGATGTCGCTTGCGCCGATATAAGGAGACGTATCACCCGATGCCATGGTGGAAACCATAACCTTGGGCACACCCACGGGAAGCTTGCGCATGCCCGCGGTGGCGATGGTGGTGCCGCCGGATCCGCCCATGGAGAACACACCGTCGAAGCGGCCGTTCGCGTACAGGCTGGGCAGCAGCTTCTCGATGCCGCGCGTCATGGTCTCGGTGGCGAAGGCACGGTCCTTCTTCTCGACCACAGTGGACATCTCGATGTCGATGGCGGCCGCCACCTCGGTGTTAGGGACGTCCGGCATGGTCTGCGGATCGAAGACGCCGCAGTGGATGGTGAGGGTATTGACCCCCAGCTCCTCAAAGCGGGCCTTCACGTAGGCGAATTCTTCGCCCTTGGTGTCGAAGGTGCCGATGATTGCAACGGTTTTCACACGTTCCTCCTTTGTTCCAGCGCAGCGTCGGAAGGCCGGGGCCATGGCCGCATGGACCCTCCGCAGCGGGCAGGTTTGCTGATACTTCACAAGTCTAGACATGCCCGCTATGTGCCGCAACATCTATCGGACACTATTCCGTGAATTGTGGAGGATTCGTAAAGTCCCAGGTAAACGGG
>CAUWJA010000002.1:0-22437 GCA_963558905.1 uncultured Eggerthellaceae bacterium | reverse complement strand
GTCGAGGTGCATATCGCACACGGATACTTCCTCAATAGCTTCGTCAGTCCTATCTGGAATCACCGCGATGACGAGTATGGTTGTCAAAACGTGGAGAACCGCACGCGCATCGTGTGCGAAATCATTCGTGGCATCCGCGAGGCATGTGGCCCCAACTTCGTCATCGGTTGTCGTTTGAACGGCCGCGAGTTCCATCCTACCCTGCAGGGAATCACTCCTGAATGGGCTGCGGAAAATGCGAAGGCTTTCGTCGAAGCTGGTGCTCAGTACATCAGTGTGGCAGGCTATGGCTACGGTCCCACACCGTTCCGCTATTGCCCAGATTACTTTGCTTATCCCGAACCAGATGAGTTCATGGAATCTCATATGGACGAGTATCGCGACAAGGGTCTTTGGACTTCTGTTGTGCGCACCATCAAGGACGCTGTAGATGTGCCGGTCATAACCGCCGGTCGTATGGATGAGGATCTTGCTGAGCGCGTCCTTGAAGACGGCGATGCCGATATCATTGCTCTGGGTCGCACTCTTTGGGCAGATCCTCACTTCGCCCGAAAAGTGGCCGAGGGCCGTACAGATGAGATTATGCATTGCACACGCTGCGCGAGTTGTGAAGATCCTGTCACCCAGCCTCGCATCTGCCGCGTGAATCCCATGCTTGGTCAAGAGCGTCAGCTAGCCGCGAAACCCGCCGAGGTCAAAAAGCGCGTCATGGTTGTCGGTGGCGGTCCTGCCGGAATGGAATGTGCTCTTACTCTCGCCGAGCGCGGTCATGATGTGACTATCTATGAGAAGAGCGGCGCATTGGGTGGCCGTACGAAACTTGCCGCGATGATCAAGAGTGGCGGCTGCGAAGAAGTCATGCATATTTATGACTATCTGACTACGATGATTGGGAAATCTAACGTCAATGTTCGACTTAAGACCGAAGTCGATGAGAACCTCATTCGTAAAGAAACCCCCGATGCTGTTGTGGTCGCGAACTCTTCGCCGTATTTCATCCCCGATATTCCGGGTATCGATCGTAAAAACGTGTTTACCATTCCCATGATGAGTAAGCTTGCACAGGTTCCTCTGAAGATGTTCGGTCCCGATACGCTTGCATCTATGAGCGAGAAATTCTTCCCAGTGGGCAAAAAGGTTGTTATCTGGGGTGCCGGTGCCGAAGGCGCCCAGTGCGCCGAGTTCATGCGCAAGCGCGGAAAGGACATCGTTCTGATTGCTGAAAACGATGATATTGGCGGCCTTATTCCGTTGAAGTACAAGGAGCGTATCCTTCCGTGGTTCGAGCGCAAGGACGTTCGCATCGTTCGCAATTCTACCGTTGTTGAATTTAATAAGAAAGGTGCAGTCGTCCGCTGCGCGGATGGTTCTGAGGAGCTTATCGAGTGTGATTCCATGATGGTCATGCTTCCTGAAAAGCGTGATCCTGCGTTCTTTGAAATGGCCCGCTCCATTGTGCCTGAAACCTATGAAATCGGTTCGACACTTGGTGGTGAAAACGCCTTCTTCAAGCATGCTTTTGCTGACGGTAGGCGCATCGGTTGCTTGATTTAGAAAAAGTATAGAGGGTGCAGGGATTTGTCTCTGCTGCGAAATAGCTTGGAAAAGGGGCTGAGCTACGCTCGGCTCCTTTGTTTATCGGAAATGCCCATTTACAACGGGAATGGGATGGCCTTAGGGAAGTGCTGAAAATGGAGCAATACATGAATCTTCTGTCGCCTGGTTTCGTGGGAAATCTCAAGTTGCGAAACCGCATGATAGCTACTGCAACCGTCACGGATATGGCGGGAGAGGACGGTCTTCCTACCGAACAGTTCATCCGCTACCACGAGGAAAAGGCGCGCGGCGGTTGGGGGATGGTCATTACCGAGGACTACGCGATTGCCGAGAATGGCAAAACGCATGCACATTTGCCCGGCCTTTGGGATGATTCCCAGATAGGTCCGCATGCCGAATTCGTGAGTAGGGTGCACGAGGCTGGAGGTGTCGTCTGCGTCCAACTGTTCCACCCGGGTCGTGCAACCTCGAAGGCGTCCGCAGGGGATGATTTCATGGCTCCTTCGCCTCTGCGCGACCCCGCTATGGAAGATACGCCTCGGGAAATGACCTTAACTGACATACGTACAGTCATCGGACAATTCGCCGATGCGGCGCGCCGGGCGAAGGCATGTGGTTTTGATGCGATAGAGATCCACGGCGCCCATGGTTATCTGATAAATCAGTTCCTTTCAGGGTTCAGCAACAAGCGCTGTGACGAATACGGGGGCAGCGTGGCCAACCGTGGCAGGTTTGCCCGGGAAGTCGTGCGGGCTGTCCGTGAAGCGGTCGGTCCCGATTATCCGATCTCATTCCGATTCAATGTCTGCGACCATGTGCCGGGCGGTATAGGGATTACGGAAGCATGCGCCTTTGCAAGGATGTTGGAGGAAGCGGGCGTCGACATGTTGAACTGCTCACAGGGCACGCCAAGCTCTCGCAGTGTGATTACGCCGCCTGCAGCTGTGGAGCCGGCGTATTATGCACATGATGCTGCAGCCATCAAGAAGGCTGTCAATATCCCCACGGCAGTCGTGGGACGCATCGCGGATCCGGATGTGGCGGAAGAGGTCGTAGCTTCCGGAATGGCTGATTTCGTGGGTATGGGGCGCGCGGCCATTGCCGATCCGCATTTTCCGCGGAAGGTTGCGGAGGGCAGGCCTGAAGACATCATCCAATGCATAGCATGTCTGCGCGGATGTGCGGGAGAGAGCCGTCGCGGTCATACGGTGCATTGTGCGCTCAACCCCTTGACCGGACGTGAGATTGAATACGACGATAAGTTCGCCAAGCTTGTTACCGAACCTAAGCGCGTTATGGTCATCGGAGGCGGAATTGCGGGCATGCAGGCTGCTTTGACGGCTGCTCGTTATGGACATGAGGTCGTCCTGATCGAGGCTTCGTCTGATCTTGGCGGCCAATGGAATATGGCGGCTATGCCTCCGGGCAAGCATGTGCTTTCTTCTTTTGCGGCTTGGCAGAGGACTCAGATGCGCAAGTTGGGCGTGAAAGTGACGTTGAATACTCAGGCGACGGCGGAGATGGTGCTTGCCGCGAATCCCGATGCGGTGGTTGTGGCAACTGGCAGCGCTTCGTTCATTCCTTCCATTCCCGGACTGGATGAATCCGATAAGGTCGTGGATGCTCGGGGGGTCCTTTCGGGTGAGGCGACCTTGCACGGACGAGTAGTGGTTCTGGGCGGCGGTCTAGTAGGCGCTGAGACCGCAGACTTGTTGGCAAGTGAAGGCTGTGCGGTCACCGTTGTTGAAATGGGGTCTCAGATCGCTCCAGATGCTGAACCCATCCCCCGTGCGCAGCTGATGGACGCCCTGGCGGAGCGCGGTGTGTGCCTTCGTACGAGCGAGAAGGTCACAAAGGTTGAGGATGGCAATATCCATACTGACAAGACGGACAGCCGACCTGCGCTCACGGACTTCGATGCAGTAGTGGCTGCCTTCGGTGCATGCAGCGATTCCTCAATAGTCGATGAGATTCGTGTGACGGGCTATGAGGGTGAAATCATTACAGTGGGAGATGCCTATGAAGTGGCGAATGCATTTGAAAATTTGAAGGGAGCCTATGAGGCTGCAAGGGCACTTTAGGAAAACAGGAAAAGGCTACATTCAAGGTCTTACTGAAAGGTAAGGTGCGCACTTTCAAGTGCGTTCTTGGGCTTATTCGGCAACCGTACGATACTGGAAAACAGAGGGCATGCAGCGGCTGCGTATGCCAAAGCTCCATGAAAGGAAGGGATCATATGATTTCCAGGATCAGCTTGCTGAAGGGTAAGGAAGGTGTTTCGGAGGAGGCGTTCCGCGATGCGCTGGTTAAGGGACTCGAGCCTATCGTGGCTGAGATGCCTGGTGTCAAGAAGTGTGAAGTCAATCTCGTCACCGACCGTCAACAGCGTTCTTGGGCTGGTCGCGGTGTAATTGACATTGATGGTTTCGTCGAGATGTACTTCGATAGCTACGGCGATATGATGGAGAGCCTGGATGCCAAAGGTGAGGCAATTACCGCCGTTTTCGCCGAAGTCTGCGAGGCACCCATCTCAGAGTTCGTTGCTGTTAAGAAGATTGATACCCCGGTTCCCGCATATCTGCAGAAGAGGAATCCGATTAAGCGCGTATCCTTCTGCGACCGCGGCGAAGGCGTTGACGCCATGAGGTTCCATAACGAATGGTGGTACACCCATTCCATGTTGGTCAAGCATATGACTGGCTATTGTGGCTACAACCAGAATCTGGTTGTTGATCGCCTGGTCGATGGCAAGCATGTGCACTATGAGGACCTTCCCTTCGAGGGTATGGTTGAATTCTTCTTCCAGGATATGGATGGCTTCGACGAGTGCTATGGCACGCCTGGTTTCGAGCGCCGTGCTAGCCCTCATGCTGCTGAATTCATCGGAACCGTTACGACGTACTTTGTCGAGCCGGTTGTTTTGAAATAGCAAGTATCGATGGAGGCCGCGCTGCTCAATCGGGTAGCGCGGTCGTTTCTTGTACCAGTTATTGTCGAAATGCGGAATCATCAAGGAGGATGTAATGAAATCCCAACGTGCAGCATTCTTCGACGACGCGATCGTCTCCGGTCCGGGTCAGAAGGAATTCGAAGAACGTATCTATGCGGAGTCAAAGGCGAAGCATTGGCCCCGCGTTGCCGAAGGCACCGGCAAATTCGAGGATCAGGTCGTTATCGTTACCGGCGCTGCTGGCGGACAAGGCGAAATGGAAGCTAAGATGTTCGCCCAGCAGGGTGCCAAGGTCTACATGCTCGACATCGTTGAAGAAGGTTTGAAGCGCGTTGAGGCCCAGATTATCGAAGACGGTGGTCAGGCTGTGGCCATCGTGATGGATGTCGTTGACGAAGAGGGCTGGCAGAATCTCGTCACGCGCATCATGGAAGAGGATGGCCGTCTGGATGTTCTGGTCAACAACGCAGGCATCTGCCAGAACGGTAGCATCTTGACCGCGACCCGCGAGTCCCTTACCCGTATAATGGACGTTGATTGTTGGGGTGTTTTCAACGGCATGCATTATTGTGCTCCTGCCATCATTGAAACCGGGGGCGGCGCCATTGTCAACACTTGTTCCTATCAGGGTACCCACTTCGGCCCTGGTAACTTCGTCGGCTATGCAATGGCTAAGTCCGCAGCCCTTGGCATGACCCGTGCTGCTGCAACCGACCTGGGTGAATACGGAGTTCGCGTCAATGCTGTCAATCCCGGACTGATTCTGTCCGACATGACTTTGCCCCGTGGTCAAAACCGCAAGGGTTTGTGCGAAGCTTCGTCCCTGAAGCGCTACGGTATGCCCGAAGAGATTGCATCCGTTGCGCTGTTCCTGGCTTCTGATGATGCAAGTTTCATCAACGGCGAATTTATTTCCGCCGATGCAGGCGCAACGACGTATCTGCACCTTGCTACCGCTGATAAGAAATAACGATTCAAGTGGAGCCCTGTTCAAGTAGCAGGGCTCCTCAATGAGCCCGTTGTTTTATTTGCATGCGACAGAGATGGAAGAATAATTAACGAATCGTTAATGATTGGAGATTGTTCATGGCAAGGTTTGATGGAAAGGTTGTCGTGGTAACTGGCGCAGCCAACGGCATCGGACGCGGCATGGTCGAGCGTTATCTGGAAGAGGGCGTCGAAGCTGTTGCTGCCGTCGACCTTGAGGAGAAAACGCTTGCAGAAGTATACGGAGGCAACGAACGCGTGCGCACGTTCGCCCTGGATATCAGGGATTACGACGCTGTTCATGCGATGGTAGATGCGGTCGTTGAAGAATTCGGACGCATTGACATCTTGATGAACAACGCTGGTATCTCTATCAAGGATAAGGACAAGTACGGAATGCTGAACTGTCCGAAAGAGGCATGGGATGCCGTCATCACGACCAATGTGTGTGGCACGTTCTATGTTGCCCAGGCCGTGGCTCAGGCTATGGTCGCCAAGGGTACGAAGGGCGTCATCATCAACACCTCTTCGAATACGTTCCGCTTCATACCGAAGTACCTTGGTGCCTATCCAGCGTCCAAGGCTGCCATCACCATTTTCACGAAGCAGTTCGCCAAGGAGCTTGCTGAATATGGCATTCGCGTTAATGCTTTCGGTCCCGGTACGGTGAAGACTCGTATGAGTGAGCCCACTCGCCTGAACCCGGAGATGAACGAGGCATTCTTGAAGGCTATTCCCACCCACCGTTATGGCGAGATTCATGAAGCGGTCAGCCTTGGCTTGTTCCTGGCTTCCGACGAAGGGTCGTTGCTGCTTGGTGAAACTGTGTTCGCTGATGCAGGGCAGAGTCTGTAGATGCAGAAATGATGACGCAAACAAGCGGGTTTCTGACAGGTTCGTTTTAACTTAGACATTTAGGAATTCCTGAAGGGAGATGTGTATATGGAGAAGAGATTCGTCGATAAGATTGTCTTGGTCACTGGCGGTGCAAACGGCCTTGGCCGCGGCATGACCGAGCAGTTTGTGTTGGAAGGCGCCAAGGTTGTCATCTTCGATATCGAAGATGATACGATGGAAGAAGTCTTCGGAGGCAATGAGGATGTAGTGTGCATGCATTGCGACGTCCGAGATTACGACCGTGTTCAAGAATGCGTCAAAGAGGTCGTCGATCGTTTCGGTCGCATCGATATTCTCATGAACAACGCCGGTACCGTGCACCGTCAGAGCTTCCTTGATTGCACGAAGGAGGGTTGGCTCGAAGTTATCGATACCAACCTCAATGGCGCATTCTATGTTGCACAGGCCGTGTGCCGCACCATGGTTGAGCTCGGTGTCAAGGGCCACGTGGTCAACACCTGCTCCAATAGCTCCCGCTCTACCGTCAGCAACGTTACGCCGTACGGTCCTTCTAAATCTGGTTTGAAGATGCTCACTCAGGTCATGGCTCGCGAGCTTGCCGAATACGGTATTCATGTCAACGCCGTAGCCCCCGGCACTTCCAAGACCCGTATCACGCTGGGAACTCGTAACGATCCCGAGCGTAATGCTGCTTTCCTGGCGAAAATGCCGTTCCATCGCTACGGTGAAGTCCGTGAGATGGTCGACGTTGCTTTGTTCCTCTGTTCCGAAGCTGCGTCCTTCATCACCGGCGAGACCATTTACGAAGACGGCGGATTTAATTTGCTGTAAGCGGCAGGTTCCCGTCCGTTGTACCGAAAGGAGTTTCCGATGGCAACTTTGGAAGAGCTTGAGAAACGCATTGCAGCGCAGGAAGATCTGCGTGCAATCGAACGCCTTCAGGCGAACTATTGGGATTTTCTGGATTCCAAGGACTGGGAGGGTTTGCGTTCCATCCTGGTTGAGGACTTTGTGTTCATTAACAACACGACCGGTGGCCGTTATGAGGGCCGCGACGGCATGTTGGCCACCATGCAGGGCAAGTTCTGTGATGGGGTGACCTCCAGCCATCAAGGTCATCATCATTGGGTGGAGCTTGTTGATGATGAGCACGCCATTTCCCATTGGTCTCTCGAAGATGATCTGTATGACGCACGCAACGGCGGTGAGTTCTTCGGTCGTGCTCATTATGATAATAAATACGTGAAGGTCGATGGTTGTTGGTATTTTCAAGAAATGTCTCTGACCTATTTGCGTGGTAAGTCCGATATCAAGAAGGTCGGTGCTGACTGCGCGAATGCCTATAAGGTGTTCATGATGTAACCAAGATTCGGATCTCGGGGTTGCCTACGGCCGGGGCTTTGAGCAACCCCCGTTGGTTATTTGTCAGGATGCGTATGCATCCAGCATTACCAAGGAGAAAACATGATTGTCCGTTGCGGTCTCGCAAAGAAAAACGACAACCTGACCGATGAGCAATTTGCGGAGCATTGGCTCAATGTTCACGGTCCCCTTGCCGCAGAGATGAAGAACCTGCGCGCCTACAAGCAGAATCTGGTGATCGATCGCGAGCATCGTCATCCCATCGGAGGCGGCAATATCGATATCGACGGATTGTCCGAGCTTCATTTCGACGATTTCACTGCAATGCTCGAGGGCGTCCAGTCTGTGGATAAGGAAACGGGAAACGCTCTGCTTGATGACGCGGAGGTTCTGCTGAACAAGCGTCTTTGCGACATTCTGGTGTTCGACCGTCGCGTCGTCCGAGAGGTTCCTGCTTATCTGCGCGATCGCAAGGACCTCATCCATCGCATCGCTTTCATCCGCCGTTCCGAAAACGTGACGGCCGCTGAGTTCCAGCGTGAATGGTGCTATGCCCATGCGAAGCTTGTCGAGGCTGTTCCCGGCCATGCGGGCTATGCTCAGAATCTGGTCATGGCTCGTTATGTTGACGGCAAGCCCGCTACCTATGATCAGCTGCCTTGCGATGCGATGGTCGAGTTCTATTTCGAGAACTGGGATGCGTTCAACTGCTTCTATGATTCCGAAGAGTTCAAGCGTCTTGCGGCGCATGGCACGGGCTTCATCGGCACCATCGATACGTATCTGGTTCAAACCACTGATGTTGTGAAGCATCCCGCCGATGGCGGATATTGGATGTAATCGGCATCCCAACCCGTCCATATCGACGGCATAAGCGATCAGTCCCCTTTCTCAATGGTCGCGCAAGAGTCGTTCAATCAAGAGGCCGCTTCCCCCAGAGCGGCCTTTTTTGCATGTGTCGGACCCGTCTGTCCATTGGGTAGACGGGCCGCCGCGCTTTGCTACTGTATTGAAAAACCCCGCCACGTATGGTGTGGCAGGGTTTGGGCAGAATGCAGAGCGCGGGATTGACCGGTGCGGACTATTGCTCCAGGATGCTCTTCATGGTCTGGCCGCCGTTGGGGTGGCATTCGCCGCAGATATCAACCTGTTCGGCGTGTCCCTTGTGGCATTCGTTGCAGTATTGGACAGTGCCGTGGATCGAGTCATGCGGGTTGTAGTCGCCCAGGTCGGCGGTCGATTCCGCGAGGTTTTCCCAGGTGCCTTCATGGCATTCCAGGCAGGTTTCGTTGTCCGTGTAGTAAGCCGACGCCAAAGGAAGTTCCGAACCGTCGAGCTCGATTGTTCCGCTTTCGACGATGCTTGCCACTTCGGAATCCAGGCCGTTGACATGGCAATCGATGCAATCATAGCCGAGAGCGGCATGGTAGCTTGCCATGCCTGATCCGCTTTCCATGTTGGCGGCATGTTCGGGATAGGCTGTCTTGTCGATCTCTCCGCTTGCGGAAGAGGCGCCGGTCTCATTGCTCGGCGAGCACGCCGCCAGACCCGCGGTCAGCATGGCCACGGCGCCTGCGGTCAGAACCAGCGCCTTGATGCGCTTGCCTGCTGTTGTATGCTTCATGTTCATGTGTTACACCCCCATTGCGGCATTCTGGCCGGACACGTAGCCGAACGTGACGCAGCGGCCGATCGACGGACCGAAGATATGGCGCGGATAGTTTCCGCTGAAGAATCCGCCGGATGCGCCACCTGCCGCAAACAGGCCTTCGATGACGTTGTTGTCATAGTCGAGCACATGGCATGTGTAATCGACTACCAGGCCGGACACGGTGGCCAAGATGGATGACTGATGCTTGATGGCGTAGTATTTCTCGCCCTCGACCTTGAGGGTCTTCTCATTGATGGGGCGGTTGAAATCCTCATCTTTTCCGGCTTCGACGAAGGAGTTGTAGCGCGCGACTTCGGACTCCAAGGTTGCGGCGTCAACGCCCATGGCTTCTGCCAGCTCGGAGAGGCTGCCGGCTTCGAAAGCCCAGCCCTTCTCCTTGAACGGCTCAAGCGCTTCGAGGACGGCAGGCGCGGCGACCTGATTGCTGCTGGCAACGCGCCAGCAGCTGTCGCCGTAATGGCGCTGTGCGGTGATGGCATTCGAGCGAGCCTGGAAGGGAAGTGATTCGCTGGCGAAGCGACGCCCTTGCTCATTGATCATGAGACCGCCGGCAACCAAGGAAGTGATTCCCAGGTTGGAGGAGTAGAAAGATTCGGAGCTGCCGAAGTCGAAATTCATGATGGCTGCCGGCAGCGGGTCCATCTGGCCGCCGATTTCAAGACCCATGAGCTGACCATCGCCGGTGGTGCCGTAGTTCGGGCACCAGGATGCGCAGTTGGCGATATCTTCGGGACGGCACCACGCTTTGAGCATCTGGGGGTTCGCATCGAAGCCGCCGGTTGCGAGGATGACACCCTTGGCGGCGTTCACGCGGAAATAGCCCTCGGCGTCCTTGCAGATGGCGCCGGTCACGCGGCCGCCTTCTTCACGTTCCAGCTTGACCACGGCGGTCTTGTAGCGCAGATCGGCGTTCGGGCGCTTGGAAAGCGTGTTGGCCAGATCCTTGACGATGTAGATTCCAGCACCGCCTGCGTTTTTGATGGTCTGCTCGCTCCATTGGGGAGAGGTGAAGGTGATCTCGGTCTGGGGCACGTCGAAGTTGTGCGCGTTGGGAGATCCGGGTTTGAAGGCTGTGGTGATTTCACCTTCGCCTTCGTCGAATTTCTCCTGAATCCAGCCTGCTGCCTCAGGCGAACGCTCGCCCCACAGCTTGATGGGGTCGATGGGGACCCGGTAGTACGCGGCGTGGCGCATGCGGTCCATTATCTCCGCTTTGTCGATGACGTTGCCTGCGGCTTCCATCTGAGGACCGCCGCTCACGCCCATGCCCTCGAACATGCCGCGGCCTTTGCTCATCTTCTCAAGGCACATGACCTGCGTCGATCCGTCATCGGATGCAGAGAGTGCGGCGCAGACGCCGGTGATGCCGCAGCCGGCGACCAGGACATCGGTCTCTTCGGTGCGCACGATTTCGGATTCATCGATTTCACGCGCCTCGAAAGCGACTTGTCCCTGGCGGTCGATGTCCGTGGGGGCATCGATGACCGGAATGAAGCGGGTCTTTTGCGGGAAGGCATTCATGTACATGTCGGTGTCGAACACCGTGATCCCCTCTGCGGCTGTTCCCTCATCCGCCGCAGCAACGCCCGGTCGAATCGCGCCGAATGCGCCCGCTGCTGCGGCAGCGCCGAGCATGGTTGCGCCGGCGGCTTTCAGAAAGCTGCGGCGACTCGGGGCAAGGCTTGCTTCGTTACCCATGCGTTCCTCCTTTGCTTGACAATACGGTTGAACCGCGCGGATGACGCGGCAGGAGGAATAGTAGCGTACGCCGTACGCAAATTCAATAAAATAAGCGTACAATGTACGCAAAAAAGCAGGATGGCACTCCGATGGTGGCACTCCGATAAGTGGAAGATGCTAATTCGGCCCGGTTCCGTGGATACTTTGGAGGTGCTGGGTATATGCCATCGATGGCCTGGGAATCCGGTCATTGGGCGCTACAATGTCGGTCGAGAAACATCGAAGCGGAAGGGCAGGCAGTCGTACATGGCGAAGGAAGAGACTCGGCAGCGCATCATTGCCGCCGCCTTCGCGTATCTGGACGAAGCAGGCATGCCCGGCTTCTCGATGCGCACGCTCGCCGAGCGTCTGGATATGGGCACCATGTCCGTGTACCGGTATTTCGCCACCAAGGATGATTTGATCGAAGCGGTGCGCCTGCGGCTGCGCGAGGGGTATGACAACGCCCCTGTGCCCGGAGAGCGTTGGGATGACACGATCAGGCGCACGACAGCTTCCATCAGGAACAACGCCTTGGCTCATCCCAACATCTGGACAGCCCAGCGCGGTACCCAGGTTTCGGCGAAGCCCCATACCCGCCGCATCTATCGGCTGCACAAGGATCAGGGCATTCCCCTTGAGGTGTATAAGCCGCTTTGGTGCTTGCTGGAAGCCTATCTTTCCGGATTCATCAGGCATGAGATCATGAATGCGAATGTCGAATTCGAAGAAGTCGATCCCGACGATCCCGACTACCCTTGGCTCATGATTGCTGAAAACGCCTACAACGACGAATCGTTCGCGGCGGGCATCGAATTGATCATCGACGGAACGCGAAGGCAGGCGGCTCCTGATCCGTGCGAGTGGTATACGCCGCTGGACCGCACGTCATGGACGTGGACCGAGTGACCGTCCGCCATCGGATTCCTCCGCGGCGCGGGCTTGATGGTATGATGACGGACTGGAACAGACGATGAATCCCATTAGCGAATGCAGCATCAACGAAGGACGCGAATCATGGCAGTAGATAAGAACAATTACAACGAGTCTCCTGTGCTCCAAAGCACCACCGGCCGGCAGCTCCCGAACAACATAGAGGCGGAGAAATCCGTTTTAGCTGCCTGCATGCTCAATCCCGAGGCTGTTGACGACATAGCCACGAAGCTTCAGCCGGAAAGCTTTTTCCGACCTGCCCACCAACGCATCTTCGAGGGCATCCTTGAACTCAATGTCCGCCATGTGCCCATCGACCAGATCTCTTTGGCTGAGCGCCTTGCCGCCATGGGGCAATTGGAGGCAGTGGGCGGACGCCCGTATCTGGTCGAGCTGGCGAACAACACGTTGGCGCTGACGAACTGGCGCAGCCACACGGACATCGTGGCGCGCACCAGCATGCTGCGCGAGCTGATCTATGCTTCCACATACATCAACGCCATGGCCTACGACGCCCCCGATGATCTGAACGAAGTCATCGGTGAAGCGGAGAAAACCCTGTTCAGCGTCACGCAGAAACGCGTCTCGTCTTCGTTTCAGGGTATCAACGACCTGCTTCAGCAGGCCTTCGACGACATCAATGAACTGGTGAACAACCGCAGCCACATGGCCGGCGTGCCCACAGGCTTCACCGATGTCGACAAGCTGTTCTGGGGTCTGCGCGGCGGTGACCTGCTCATTCTGGCCGCCCGTCCCGGCGTCGGCAAAACCAGTTTCGCATTGAACCTTGCCACGAATGCCGCGAAATCCGGCGCCACCGTGGCCATGTTCAGCTTGGAGATGGGCGCCAACCAGCTGGTACAGCGTATCCTGTGCTCCGAAGCGCGCGTCAACCTCGGCGCGCTGCGCGCAGGCAATCTGCAGGAAGGCGACTGGAATTCCATCATGCAGGCGTCCGCGGCCCTATCCGACCTCAACCTCTACATCGACGACACGCCGGGTCTGACATTGACGGAAATGCGCGCGAAGGCGCGCCGGCAGCTCCGCGGCTGCGAAAAAGGGCTGATCATCGTGGACTACCTGCAGCTCATGCAGCCCCCCAGCTCACGCCGTGATGGCAACCGCGCGGTCGAAGTCGCTGAGATCTCGCGAGGCTTGAAAGTGTTGGCGAAAGAGCTCAACGTTCCGCTCCTCTCGCTTTCGCAGCTTTCCCGTGCCGTTGAACAGCGCACGAACAAGCGCCCCCAGCTTTCCGACCTCCGCGAATCCGGCTCCATCGAACAGGACGCCGACATCGTCATGTTCATCGACAGGTCGATGGATGAAATCGAGGCCGAAACGGACGGGAGGCCGCCTCTGGGAACGGCCGAGCTGATCGTGGCCAAGCATCGTAACGGCGCCACGCGCGACATCACGTTGTCGTTCAATCCCGAATGGACGAAATTCGGCAACTACATCGACGATTCTCGCATCATGTGATGCAGTCGGGGAGGGATCATCCGATGACGGCCGAGACGCTTACATTCATCCACTCGGGCGACGTGCACCTGGGTGCTCCTTTCCGCGGCCTGCGCGCGCTTTCGAAAAGCTGGTCCGATCGGTTGCTGCGCGCCATCCCTGAGGCATGGAGCCGCGTCGTCGATGCGTGCATCGACAATCAGGTGGACTTCCTGCTTCTCGCGGGCGATATCTTCGACAATGACCAACCGTCATATGCCCACTACCGCTGCTTCATAGAAGGGCTCGAGCGCCTGAGCGACCATGGCATTGCGGTGTATATGTGCGCAGGAAACCATGACCCCTACGCCACGTGGCAGAGGATGCCGGTGGCGTTGCCGGATAACGCGCGCCTCTTCGCTTCCGATGCCCCCGAATTCGCGGTGCATTGCCGCGATGGCAAGCCGTTGGCCCTGATAGGATGCCGGGGTTTCACTCCGCTCGCTGCCGATGGGACCATTGCGGACGGCATCACCCGCGCCGCAGCCGAGCGGGCGTGCGGGCAGTGCGCGCCCTTTGCCGTGGGCATGCTGCATTCGGGATTGTGGATGGATCCGTACAAGGCACCGGTGAAAGAAGAGGTGCTGCGTGCTGCCGGCATGGACTACTGGGCGCTCGGCCACATACATATGCGGTATGTGGACAACGCCGACGATCCGAAAATCGCATACTGCGGGTGCATCCAAGGACGCGATATCAGGGAGACGGGCGAGCGCGGATGCCTCAAGGTCACCTTGCGCCCTGATGCGCCCGCGCAGGTCGAGACCATTCCCACGGCATCGGTCGAATGGCAGCGCATCCATGTTGATGTGTCGAAGGCGGGAAGCCTGGGTGAAATACGGAACCTATGCGTGAAAGCCATGTTCGGCGCGACTGAATCGACCTGCGAGGAGATGGTTGCCCGCATCACCTTGATCGGGCCGACTGAGATGCATGCCAAACTCGAACAGCCGGCGGTTTTGGAGGATCTTCGCATCGAACTCAACGAAAGCTATCCGGATTCGCTGTTCTGCGATGCGCTGGTCAACGGAACGTCGGCGCCCATCGATAAGGATGCGCTTGCGCACCAGGGCATGTTCCAGGCTGCGTTTCTCGATGTGTCCCGCAATGCCCTCTCGGAGGCGGAGATCCGCATTGCCCGTTTGCGCGAGTCGGCGGCCCGCAAGAAGGTGAATCTGCCCGAAAACATGGAAGATGCCTATCCGGAACTGGTCGAACGGGCGGAAGATCTGGTGCTGGGGCTCTTGGGAGGCGAAGCGTGATGGCGTATCTTGAGCACGTGAGAATGGACGCCTTCGGTCGTTTCGCAGGCAAGACGGTCGGGCCGTTCGCACCGGGTCTCAACGTGGTGTTCGGCCGCAACGAAGCGGGGAAAAGCACGGTTTCGGCATTTGTCGACGGCGTGCTGTACGGCTGGCTGGAAGCCCGCGGAGGGCGAAACACCTACAAGCCGAAGACCGCGGAGCGGGCGGGGACGCTGTTCTTCCGCGACCGGGAGACAGGGCAGGTGCTGGAGCTTTCCCGCGCTCGCAATGCAGACGGGTTGAAGGCGGTGCCGGAATCCGCCGAAGAATCCATCGTGGATGTTGACAGGGACACGTTTCGCACCATGTTCTACCTGACCAGCGACGAGCTGCGGGGATTGTCGCCGACGACGGTGACGGATAAGCTGTTGACCGCCGGCAGCGGCACGGGCTGCTCTCCTGCCGAAGCGCTCAAGCAGATAGAGGGCCGCATCGGCCGGTATTCCACAACGTCGGCATCTTCGGAGTGCTCCATCCCCAATCTTGAGGGCGAACTGAGGGAGTATAGGAACCGCCAGGCGGTGTATCGCGACGAAGCTCGCTCGCTGCGGGCGGAAGATGTCGAGTTCGCTTCATTGGAAACGGAGCTCGACCGGCTGCGCACCGACATGGCCCATGTCCATGCCGAAAGCGATAGGCTTTCCCGTGCCCATGCCCATGCCGAGGAGTTGCTTCGCCATTGCAAAACGTGTCGGGCGGATTTGGACCGCTATGCGGATGAGCTGGAGAAAACCGATGCGGTGCTTGAAGCGTACAGGGCTGCACATCCTGATGCATGCGTGCTTTCCGAGGTGGAGGAGCGGTCGTTGCGCGACAGGCTCTCGTCGCTGGCCGAACGGATGGATGAATCGCGCCGGCGCCTTGATTACGCACAGGATGCCTATGCCGATGCCTACGCCGCCGAGCAGGCACTGCTTGATGGGGATTGGGCGGTGCAGACCGCGCATCGCATGCGCAAGGAGCGCACCCGCAACAAGGTCATCGCCTTCGTGCTTCCTGTCATGTTCCTGGTGGCGGCCCTTGTGCTGTTCTGGCAGGGAGCCGGCATGCAATATCCTGCATTGATCGTAGCCGGAGGCGTGTTCGCGGCAGCGGCGGTGGCATTCGGCGGAGCGGGGCTGTATCTGCTCAGCCGTCCCGACCAAGGTGCGGGCGACCTTGATGCGCGTCGCCGCGATGCGCATGAGAAGACGCAGACCGCCCAGGCGTATCTTGCATCATGCCGCGCCCGCTGCGAAATGGATGCTGAAGAGCTGAGGACGTTTTTGGACTCGACCGTCTTGGCTGCAGCGTGCGGATCGGCGACCGTCGCGTTCGAGATGCTCGATGCGGCAGCGGCCATGCGCACAGCCCGACGCACCCACGATGAAGATGCCCGTCGCCTGAAGCGCAGCCGTGAGGCATGCATGGACGAATCAGCTCAAACCAAGACGCGGTATTTCGAGACCCTTGAACGCGCCGGCATCGTGCTCGACGAGGGCGTCGAGGAGCCCGATCCCTCGGATCTTGACCTTTTCGAAGATCTTATCGGCCGATGCGACGCCTCCCGTGAAGCATTGCAGTCTGAAATCGATGCGAAAAGCCGCCGCTTCGGCGAGCTCAAGCAGAAGCTCGAAGCGGGCTTGCATGCCGAGGAGCTGGATAGGGTGAAGCTGGAACGGGCGCAGCTTGAAACCCGGCTGAAAGACGCCCAGCGCGATCTGGCATGCTTGCTTCTGTCCCATCAGATGCTGTCGGATGCGATTTCGGCATGGGAAGCGGAAAGCCAGCCGGAGGTGTACAGGCGTGCATCTGAGCTGTTGTCGCTTATGACCGATGGCGCATGGATCGAAGTCCGCATGTCTGAGGGTGTCGGCTTGACGGTGAAGAGCGCCGTCCATGAGGTGTTGGAGCCGAAGCATCTATCGCTGGGAACCAGCCAGCAGCTTTACCTTGCCATGCGCATGGCGCTATTGATGACGGCGCAGGATGTCGGCAGGTCCATTCCCGTGCTGGCTGATGACATCCTGGTCAATTTCGACGCCGCCCGCCGTCGCGGAGCCGTGGCGGCATTGGTCCGCCTTGCCCGCGAGCGGCAGGTTCTCGTGTTCACGTGTCACGAGGAAATCGTCGAATTGTTCGATGCGTGCGCTCCGGATCGCACGCTGATCGAACTGTAGGGAGATAGATGGCGGGCGCTTGCCCGCCCAGGTTCATTCCCAGGACAGCACGTTGACGTTGTAGGAAATGAACCAGATGACCGCAGCAAGCACCGCCAGGGCAACTGCGATTCCTATGAGGATGCTTTTGTTGGAGGGCTTTCCGGTCTTCGAAGATTTTCCTGCCATGTCGGACTCCTCTCTTATTCGACTGCTGACGCTTCGGCTTCGGTGCCTGGTCGAGTTGGCTGAATTCTTCACTCATCGTTGCGGATTGTTCCATCATGTCGCCCAGCTGGCCGAGGAGTTCAAGGTCCGTGGGGTTGTTCGCGTAAGCCTCGATGAATTCGCAATATTCTTCGAAGAATGCAATGTAGCTGTCGATGGCTTGCTTGAAATCCGGGTCGACGCCATCGTCCGCGCCCGTCGATTCTTCCGCCGGATCCGCCTCGGCCGGTGCGGCGATGTCGGTCGATGCGGGATGGGTATCCCGGCGTATGTCATAGCGCCGCGGACCTTGCGGCGATCCCCGCTGTTTCAAGCAGCCATTCGGCAATGCCTTCTCCGAAACGGAGCGTGAGCAAGGTTGGCGAATATCCGCCTGAAAGCCATGCGACCACGCTGTCGGCGAAAGAGGCCTTGGTCAGGGTGCCGAAGAGCTTCGAGAGTTCGCAATACCAACGGTCGAACGCGCATTGCACCTGTTCGGAGGCTTGATCGCATCCATCCGCCCATAGTCCGGCAAGATCATCGAAAGCCCGGCGCGCCGAATGGGGGTCGAAGCCGCACTCGTCGGGATCGGTTCCGCATTCGCCTGCCAGGGCCAGCACGTCGATGAATTCTTCCGCGATGAGCCCGATGAGTCCGAAGTCGGTGAATTCATCGGGTGCTCCATGCGGATCCCATGTGCCGCGCGCTGCATGCACGGCGGCGATCGTGCGGATCAGTTTGATTTTGCGGTCCAATTCATTGCGTTGGGCAACGAGCCTGTCTATATGGGATTGCATTGCCGTCAAGGCTTCCGGTGCAGTGCCCCGTGTGATTCTGCGCAGTTCATCTTGCGATAGCCCCGAATCCTGTCCAAGCCTGATCATGGCAACCTCGAAAAGCGAATTGATGTCATACGTGCGGTATCCGTTGTCGGGATCCTGCCGTGCGGCAGCGAGCAGAGCTCCGGATTCTGATTTCGATTTCGCGTTCGAACCATGGGTGTCGGGTTCTTGACTCCAGTTCTGCAGCGTTCGTTTGCTGACGCCGGTCAGCTTGCTGAATTGCCCTGTTGTCCACATATGGCCCTGCCCCTCGGTTTTCGCCAACGATAAACTGCGAAGGCGCTTCGCGGCTCTGCGACGGTCTGCGCTTCGGATCCATCGCGCCTGCCGTCTGCGCCGTTGTCCGTTTCATCCGAGGTCTGGACCCTGTGCATCTGAGCGGCGTTGCGTTGTGGCGTTTTGCTGTGCATGGCCCCTCTGCGCCCGTCTGCGGTTCGGGTACGGGTGTATTCCGTGGGCGAATTGCTATAATCAATGGGTTGTATATTCGCGAAAGGTGAAGACATGCCTAATGTGGTATTGGTAGGTGCCCAGTGGGGCGATGAAGGCAAGGGCAAGGTCACGGACCTGATTGCCCGTGACTTCGATTACGTGGTGCGGTACCAGGGCGGCAACAACGCCGGCCATACGGTCATCCATGGAGAGAAGAAGCTTGCTTTGCACCTGATTCCTTCGGGCATCATGTACGAGCATGCGGTGCCGGTCATCGGCAACGGCGTCGTGGTCAATCCCCAGGTTCTGGTGGAGGAAATGGCCATGCTGGAAGGCGAAGGCCTGTCCTGCGATCGCCTGAAGATCTCGTGCGACGCGCATGTCATCATGCCCTACCACATCGAATTGGATAAGGCTTCCGAATTCCGTCTGGGTAAAAACGAGATCGGAACCACGAATCGCGGCATCGGCCCCTGCTATCAGGACAAGGCCGCCCGCAGCGGCATCCGCATCCAGGACCTGCTCGACGAGCATGTGTTCCGCATGAAGGTCGAAGCTGCCCTCGAAGTCAAGAACGCCATCCTTGAAAAGGTCTACGGCAAGCGCACTTTCACCGTCGATGAGATCTGCGAGGCGTACCTGCCCTATGCAGAGATCATCCGTCCCCATATGGCTGAAACCGCCCAGCTGCTCAATGATGCGCTGCGTGAAGGCAAGCGCATCCTGTTCGAGGGCGCCCAGGGCACGCTGCTCGACATCGACCATGGAACGTATCCGTTCGTGACCAGTTCTTCATGCTGTGCGGGCGGTGCCGCTACGGGATCCGGTGTCGGCCCCACCGCCATCGACCGGGTTCTGGGCATCGAGAAGGCGTATGACACGCGCGTCGGCGCAGGTCCTTTCCCCACCGAGCTGCTTTATCCCGAAAATGGCGGCGAAGGGCAGGATGCCATCGACGGCGACCTTCTGTGCTCGGCAGGCCATGAGTACGGCGTGACCACCGGTCGCAAGCGCCGCTGCGGTTGGTTCGACGCGGTCATCGCCCGCTACGCCGCGGAGGTCAACGGCCTGACCGATATCGCGCTGACCAAACTCGACGTGCTTTCCGAATTCGAGACGCTTAAGATCTGCGTCGCCTACGAATGCGATGGCAAACGCTATGAGTACTTCCCCATGCAGCAGAGCGTGCTGTTCCATGCCAAGCCCATCTACAAGGAAATGCCGGGCTGGAAGGGCCAGGACATCACTTCGGCCACCTGCTTCGAGGATCTCCCGCAGGCTGCACAGGATTACGTTGCGGAAATCGAGCGTCTGTCCGGCGTGAAGGCCACCATCGTTTCGGTCGGCCCCGATCGCGATCAGACCTTCTTCAGAGGATGGAACGAATGAACGTATTGATACTTGGCGGCGGCGGCCGTGAGCATGCGCTTGCGTGGGCCGTTGCGAAATCGCCTAAGCTTGACAAGCTGTACGTGGCGCCGGGCAACGGCGGCACTGCGGCCATAGCGGAAAACGTGAAGCTCGATGCCGAAGACGGCGCGGCGGTGCTGTCTTTCGCCCAGCAGCATGGCATCGATCTGGTGGTCATCGGCCCGGAGGCCCCTTTGGTCGCCGGTGTTGCCGATGTGCTGCGTGAGGCGGGCATCGATGTGTTCGGCCCCGATGCGCAGGGTGCCCAGCTCGAAGGCTCGAAGAGCTTCTCGAAGGAATTCATGCTGGCGCATGGCCTCCCAACAGCTGCCTACAAGAAGTGCACGTCTGAGGCCGAAGCCATGGCTTATCTGGAAGAAGTCGGCGCACCCATCGTGGTCAAGGCTGATGGCCTTGCCGCCGGCAAGGGCGTCGTCGTCGCCGAAGAGCTCGAAGCTGCCCAGGAGGCGATCCGCGATTGCTTCGCGGGCGACTTCGGTGCCGCCGGGGAAACCGTCGTCATCGAGGAAATGCTCGAAGGTCCCGAGTGCAGCATGCTGGCGTTCGTCGCCGGCGGCCGTGCCCTGTGCATGCCCTGCGCTCAGGACCACAAGCGCGCCTACGATGGAGACCGCGGCCCCAACACCGGCGGAATGGGTGTGTATTCGCCTGTCCCGTGCGTGTCGGATGAGGTGGAAGCCCAGATGCGCGACATCATGGAGCGCGCGGCGGCCGCAACCTCGGCGGACTTCGACCATGATTACCGCGGCGTGCTGTACGGCGGTTTCATGCTGACGGCCGAAGGCCCCAAGCTGCTTGAATTCAATGCCCGTTTCGGTGACCCCGAAACGCAGGTCATCATGCCCCGTTTGAAATCGGATGTGCTTGAGCTGTTGCAGGGCGTCGCCCGCGGGGACGTGTCGCAGCTGGCTCCCGAATGGTCTTCCAAATGCGCCGTCGCCGTCGTGCTCGCAAGCGAGGGGTATCCCGGCGCTTACGAAAAAGGCAAGGTCATCCTTGGAGTCGAAGAGGCTGAGGAGCTGGATGGCGTCGTGGTGTTCCATGCGGGAACCGCCTTCAATGCCGACGATGAGCTGGTCACCGCCGGCGGCCGCGTGCTCAACGTGGTTGCCAAAGGGGCCACGTTCGAAGAGGCCCGCGAACTGGCCTACGAGGCGTGCGACAAGATCAACTTCGAAGGCAAGCAGCTGCGCCGCGATATTGCGATGCGGGCTATCGAGTGCAAGTCCGAAGATGCCGCTGCGGGCGGCGTGTTCGGGGCCATTGCCGATGCATTCTCCGGGCGTGAGGTTTAGCGCATGCTTCGTGAACGTCTGCTCTCCAAGGTGATGGCAAGCTGCACCGGTCGTTATCTCAAGCTTGATCCGACAGAGGAAACCATGATCCCGGGCCCTGTGCCCGGGAAGCCGTATATGCTGTACATGCATGTCCCGTTTTGCGAACGGTTGTGCCCGTACTGCTCCTTCAACCGTTTCCCGTTCAACGAAGAACGCGCCCTCGCGTACTTCGACAGCCTGCGCCGTGAGCTCATGATGGTCAAAGAGCTCGGCTACGACTTCGATTCGCTGTATATCGGGGGCGGAACGCCCACCATCATGATGGACCAGCTGTGCGAAACCATCGATATGGTCAAGCGGGAGTTCTCCGTCAAAGAGGTTTCCTGTGAAACCAATCCCAATCACCTGACTCCTGACCACCTGCGTCAGATGGAAGGCCGCATCGACCGTTTGAGCGTCGGCGTCCAGAGCTTCGACGACGGACTGCTCAAACAGATGGACCGTTATGACAAGTACGGCAGCGGCGAGCAGATCAAAGCTGCCATCAAGGTCGCTGCGCCGTACTTCAAATCCCTCAATGTGGATATGATCTTCAACTTCCCCGCGCAGACCGAAGAGATCTTGCGTGCAGACCTTGAGGCGGTGTTGGAAACCGGCACCAGCCAGACCACGTTCTATCCGCTCATGGCTTCGCCTGCTGTGGAGAAATCGCTGGCACGTACGGTCGGCCAGGTGGACTACAACCGCGAAAGGCGTTTCTACGAGATCATCAGCGAAACGCTTACCGGCATCCGTCCTGATGGAACCATGGCTCCCGGCTCCGCTCCGTTCACCCATGGCAGTGCATGGACGTTCAATGCCAAGACCGACATGATGATCGATGAGTACATCGTCGATTACGATGAGTATCCCGCTCTCGGCAGCGGCGGCATCACGTTTTTGGGCAACAATCTGTACGTGAACACGTTCTCTGTCGCCGAATACAACAAGAAGATAGCCGCCGGCAGCATGTCCCTCATGGGGAAAGCGACATTCAGCAAGCATGACCGCATGCGCTACAAGTTCATGATGCAGCTGTTCGGTCTTCGCTTGGACAAGAAAGCCTGGCTGGAAGAATTCGGCGTTTCGGTTGAATCCGGTTTGCGTTTGGAATACACCTACATGAAGCTTGCCGGTGCATTTGCCATCGATGATGAGGACCAGCTGACGCTCACGCCTATGGGCCGTTATCTCATGGTGGTCATGATGCGCCAATTCTTCATCGGCGT
>CAUWJA010000001.1:0-33494 GCA_963558905.1 uncultured Eggerthellaceae bacterium | reverse complement strand
TCCTCGGCCTGGGCGGCGGTGTGCTGCGAGAGAAACTCGGCGAACGCGGCCTCGGCGACATCGGCGGCATGGCTTCCGTAGGGGATGATGCCCTCGCCCTCAGGGAACAGCTCGCTTCCGTATTCCAAACCGATGAGCGGAAGGCCGGCTTTCAGCACACCGGGACCCAGGAACAATACGTAGATCTCTTCCCCGTCGGCGCATTCGTACGTGCCGTACAGGGCGCAGATCAGGCTATGGTCGCCTTCCTTGATGTAATCCTTGCCGTATTTCCAGTAATCGAACGGATAGTTCGCCTGAATGCGGACCATGGCTTCAAACTGGGCCACATCTATGCTTTCGCCCTTCCCCGTCTCGGTGCGCTTGAGGAGCGCGGCCAGCGTCATGCCGAACGCATAGAACGCCGCCGTATAGTCTCCGGGAAACGGCATCGCGGGAACGGAGCGCTGCCCGGGAGAGCCGTTCATGCGCATCGCGCACCCGAATGCCTGGGCGATGGGATCGTAGCTGGCTCGGCGCACATACGCCGGATCGCCCGTCTGGCCGAAGCCGGAGATATGGGCTATGACCAAACCGGGGTTCGCCTCCCACAGCACATCATCGGAAAGCCCTGCGCGCTCGAAGCGCCCGCCGGTCGACGCTTCGATGAGGACATCGGCGGTTTCCATCAGCTTGAGGAACGCCTCGCGGCCCTCCTCTTTCATATAGTTCATGGCCACGCTGCGCATATTGCGGCGATCCTGCTGCCAACTGCCCCCATGAACCGAAAAACGGCCCATATCCGGAGTGGTGGGGTGCTCGATCCATATGACGTCGGCGCCGTGCTCGGCATAGAGCTCAGCGGCGAACGGCGCCGCAACAGACAGGCCGATGAGCACCACGCGGTAGCCATGGAGCAGGCCGAATTCGGGGATATCCTCGGTTTTCACTATCAACCCTTTCGAACGGGAACATCGGGAACCGCCTCGCAAAAAACATGCCAGGCGACCGGACGCACGGCCCGAGAGAAACCCTATGGCATGCAATTTGCTGTCTTCTTCCGACTGCGACAGGACACCCCGCCGCATGGAACCGATTGAAAGCAAGGTGGAAACATGGCAGAAGACATCACCCCGTTCGGACCGCTTCAGGGCGTGCGCGTCATCAACCTCTCCCAGGCCATAGCAGGGCCGTTCGCCTGCGCAATGCTGGGCGATCTCGGCGCCGATGTCATAGGCATCGAAAACCCCAAGGGCCGCGACACCTCGCGCCCCAACCCCGCATTGGGCGGCTGGGGCACGCAGATGGACCGCCGCAACTCCCGCTCGCTGTGCATGGACGTGCGCAAGGGACGCGGCCGCGAGATTTTCTTCGAGCTGCTCAAGACGGCCGATATCCTGGTCGAGGGCTTCCGCGGCGGCCAGATGGTCAAGTGGGACATGAGCGATGAGGTTCTCTGGGAGATCAATCCCAAGCTGGTCATCGTGCACATCTCCGGTTTCGGCCAGACCGGCGTGCCCGAATACGTCACCCGCGCTTCCTTCGACGGCATCGGCCAGGCGTTTTCCGGCTACATGGAGATGAACGGATTCCCCGATCGCCTGCCCATCCCCGCCTTCCCCCAGCCCTCCGACTACTTCACGGGACTGTTCGGCATCACGGGCGCCCTTGCCGCGCTGCATCGCGCGCAGCTGACCGGCCAGGGTGAAAGCGTGGATATCGCGCAATACGAGGCCATGATCCGCTGCTCCGGCTTCTACGTGATGAACTACCTCAACACCGGCGCGCTGCCCAAACGCGAGGGGTCGCATTCCACCTCTTCAGCGGGCTATGGCGCCTACACCTGCAGCGACGGCGTGCCGCTGTACATCCTGATCCTGGGCGCCGGCGTGGTGCGCAACGCCCTCAAGGCGCTTGACCTGGATATCAACAGCGACCCCTTCTACGACGGCATGGGGCTGTGCGCCATGGGTACGCCCGCCGGCGATGCGCTCGAAGCGGCGCTGGCAGACTTCTTCGCCTCGCATACGGGTGCCGAAGCCGAAGAGATCCTTCTGGGCGCGGGCGTGCCGTGCAGCCGCATCTACACCTTTGCGGATTGCGCCGCCGACCCCCACTACCAGGCCCGCGAGACCTTCACGGAATGGACGAATTCCTTTGACGGCGACACGGTCAAGGGCGTCAACGTGATTCCGAAGCTCAGGAACAACCCGGGCCGCATCGCACGCAGCATGCCGCTTGTCGGCCAGGAGAACGAAGAGATCCTCAAGTCGGTCGGCGTAACCGACGAGGAGATCGCCGCGCTCTACGAAGCGGGCACCATCCGACGCGAAGCCACCAAGATCGGATAGATCGCGTCGACCCCATCGCGAAGCCGATGCGTTTCGGCGAAGATGCGAAGACGAACCGCAGCGGGCACCGATGAAAGCCGGTGCCCGCTTTCCAGCGAAAGCCCCTGGAGGCGAAAGCCCCGAATCCGAAGTCTTTCGGGCCGGCAAAACGAACAACCCGGTTCACCTTGAAATGCTACGGAGCCACCCATCTCCCATCAGCGGCGCCATATTGAATGCAAACGGACGCATATCAGCTATCTATTGCATAAACTTATCATCAATTTGAATATTTTTAAATTTGTACTTGCTAATGGTGCATATTTATTCGATAATGCTCAACACTTTAACCGACTAAAGCAACGAAGCGCCCAAAAGGCCCGTTGTAACCGATTGAAACGGAGGAAGCCATGTTCTACGCACGACATGCCGAGGAGCGACGACGACAAAGGTGACTGCGTGATTTTCCGAGCATATCCATGACTACATTTCGCAGCACCCATCCAAGCCGTCCGATGGGTGTTTTTATTTTTGAAAGGATCTCCCATGAAGAACTTCAAAGCCAAACCCCTCTTCGCCGCCGCAGCGGCGCTCTGCCTGGCGCTCTGCCTTGGCGGACTCGTCCTCGCCGGCTGCTCGAACAGCAGCGACTCCAGCTCAAGCTCCTCCAGTTCCAGCTCTTCGTCGAGCTCCTCTTCCGGCAGCGCCGGCACCGATGCCGCTGACGCCGGCGACATCCAGCTGGTGACCGACGGCACGCTGACCGTGGCCGCATCGCTTGACTTCCCTCCGTTTGAAAGCGCCGACTCCGACAACCAGCCCGTCGGCTTTGCGGTCGAACTCATGAATCTGCTCGCTGACAAGATGGGCCTTGAGTGCGAGTACCTGCCCACGATGAAGTTCGACTCGATCGTCGGCGTTATCCAGACCGGCGGCAAGGCCGACGTGGGCGTCTCCTCCTTCACCATCACCCCCGAACGTGAGGAGCAGATCACCTTCACCGATCCTTACTGCGACTCCAACCAAGGCGTCGTGGTCCTGACCTCCGATTCCGCAGCATCCGCCGATGACCTGGCCGGTAAGAAGATCGGCGCCCAGAGCGGCACCACCGGTTACGACTGGGCCCTTGAGAACATCGACGGCGCCGAAGTAATCGCCTATGACGAAATGACCGCCATCTTCGCCGCCCTGCAGGCCGGCCAGATCGACGGCATCGTGGCCGACCTGCCTGTGGTCCAGTACTACGTCAGCAACGCCTACACCGACTGCAAGGTCATCCAGGAGATTCCTACCGGTGAGCAGTACGCCATCGCCGTCAACCAGAACAACCCTGCATTGACCGAGGCGCTCAACGCCGCACTGGCCAAAGCCAAGGACGACGGCTCCTATGACGCCCTCTATCAGAAGTGGTTCGGCGCTTCTGCCAACTAGCACCACGCATTCCGGCAACCGACGGGCGGTCGCAGCACCGCCCGTCATGCGCACGGAAACGCACGCCGCCTCCGCCGATCCGGCACCTCCCGCTCCATCCGCTCATCCACCATCCGAAAGACGGTGACTTCCATGACCGACCAACCCAGCTCTTTCGCCACCCGCGCCCTGGCTGCATTCTCGCTTGCTGCGGCTCTCGCCTTCGCCGCCGTCGCATGCACCTTCGCAGCCGCCATGGCCTCGCCCGCCGATGCCTGCGCGCTCGAGGTGACGTCCTGCACGGCCAAGCCCAACCAAGACGGCACGGGCAACATCATGGGGGCAACACCCACCCGCGTGACATGGGAGGCGCAGGCCGACCAGGGCGAGAGCCTCTCCCAAGTGACGCTTGACATGCCCGAGGGCACCCACCTGATGGCCGACCAGGTCAAAGTCACAGCGCTCGACGGCCTTGACCGCATCGAGGTGGCCACCGAGACCTATGTGGAAAACGGCGATGTCACCATCGACTTCCCTGAAGGCACGCCCGCAGGCCTCTTGATCCGCATCGAGATGTACAAGGTGGAATTGCCCGCTGACGGCGGGAGCTTCACCATCGCAGGCACCGCCACCGGCATGGACGGGACCGCCGTAGACACCGTCGCCCCCGACGCCATCACCGTCACCGGCATCTCCGCTGCCGAGCAGATCTCCCAGTGGCTCTCCGGCCAATCCTGGGTGCAGGCCTGGAACTCCAACACGTTTCTGCACCTGTTCTTCGATCCCACCATCATGGTGACCAGCTTCCCCCAAGTGGCCAAAGGCTGGCTCACCGCCCTGGGGTTGGTGCTCTGCGGCATCCCCATGGCCGTTCCGCTGGGATTCCTGGCAGCGCTTCTGCGCATGTCGAAGTTCCGTCTGGCGCGCGCTGTGGCCAGCGTCTATGTCAACGTGGTGCGCGGCACCCCCATGTTCCTGCAGATCTACATCGCGTTCTTCGGCCTGCCGCTTCTGGGCATCGCGCTCGACAACTTCGTCCTGGGCGCCATCGTCATGGCATTCAATTCCGGCGCCTATCTGTGCGAGATCTTCCGCGCAGGCATCCAGTCCATCAGCAAAGGCCAGTTCGAAGCCGCGCGCTCGCTGGGCATGACCGGCGCGCAGACCATGCTGCACGTCATCATCCCCCAGGCGTTCCGCCGTGTGATCCCCACTGTGACAAACGAGTTCATCCTGCTGTACAAGGACACCTCGCTTCTGGCTGCCGTCGGCCTGTCCGAAACCGTCATGTTCGCCAAGGTCATCACGGCCAACACGGGCAACATCACGCCCTACATCGTGGCCGCCATCTTCTACCTGATCGTGACGCTGCCCATGAGCGCCTGGACGCGCCGCATGGAGGAAAAGACCGCGAACCGCCAAATCGCCCACAGCAAGCCGAAGAAGCAGGGGCGCTTCGGCCGCAAAGGCCCGGGTGCATCCAGCGGCTCCACCCCGTGGACGCCCGACACCGAGCCCGCACGCGACGTGCTGGCCATCAAGACCGCCGACCTGTAGGCACTGCGCCGTCAGACCCACATCAAGAACCGAGGAACGACCATGATGAAGCAACCGGATTCCAAACCCGTCATCCGCATTTGCGACCTGCATAAAAGCTACGGCAAGACCGAAGTGCTCAAAGGCATCGACCTGGAAGTCGACCGCGGCGAAGTGGTTGTCGTGCTGGGGCCGTCCGGCTCGGGCAAGTCCACCATGCTGCGCTGCGTGAACCTGCTGGAAGAACCCACCGGCGGCCAGATCTGGTTCGAGGACACCGAGATCACGGCGAAGGGCACCGATATCAACAAGATCCGCGAGCACGTGGGCATGGTGTTCCAAAGCTTCAACCTGTTCCCGCACCTGACTGCAAAGGAAAACGTCATGCTGGCGCAGCGCAAGGTACTGGGCCGCAGCCGCGAGGAGGCGCAGGCCGTAGCCGAACGCGAGCTGGCGCGCGTGGGCCTTGCCGAGCGCATGGACCACTACCCTGAAGCGCTTTCCGGCGGCCAGCAGCAGCGCGTGGCCATCGCCCGCGCCCTGGCCATGGACCCGCACGTGATGCTCTTCGACGAGGCCACCAGCGCCCTTGACCCCGAACTGGTGCGCGGCGTGCTGGACGTCATGAAGGAACTGGCGCGCGGCGGTATGACCATGATCGTCGTGACCCACGAGATGGGCTTCGCACGCGATGTTGCCGACCGCGTGATCTTCATGGACGGCGGCGTGATCGTGGAGCAGGGCACGCCGGAGGAAGTCTTCGAGCATCCCGCATCCGAACGCACCCGCGCCTTCCTGGGAGACATCGCGTAGGGTCCCCGAGCACCTGGGACGGTTCTTCGCAACGGGCGGCATGCCCGAGGCGGTGGCGCGCTGGTGCGAAACGCAGGATACCGTCGCAGTCGACAAAGTGCTCTCCGACCTGCTTGATTCCTACGAACGGGACTTCGCCAAGCATGGAGGCAGGGCGCAGTTCGCCAAGCTCTCCCTGGTATGGAATTCGCTTCCCGCACAGCTTGCCCGCGAGAACAAGAAGTTCACCTGGGGCATCGTGCGCGAAGGGGCGCGTGCGCGCGAATACGAAGATGCCGTGGAATGGCTCATGGATGCAGGGCTGATCCACCGCATCAAGTTGAACAGCGCGAAGGGAATCCCCCTGTCCGCCTACGATGATGCGTCCGCTTTCAAGGCGTACTGCCTGGATGTGGGCCTGCTGCGCCGTCTGTCCAGGCTCGACGCCAGCGCCTTCGCCCGCGAAGATGCCCTGTTCGCTGAGTTCAAGGGGGCGTTCGCCGAGAACTATGCGATGCAGGCGCTCATCCCGCAGCTCGACGCCATGCCGCGATATTGGACGAACGACAAGCCCAAACACGAGGTCGATTGCATCGCGCAGGTCAGCAACACCGTCGTTCCGATCGAGATCAAAGAGGGCGTTTCCGTGACCTCACCGAGCCTTCGCTACTACGCCCAAGCCAGGCAGGAAGCAACGCCGCTGCGCGTGCGCCTGTCGCTGCGCAACCTGTCGTTCGACGGGAACCTGCTGAACATCCCGCTGTATCTGGCTCACCGCGCCGTACCTCTCATCGAACACGCGCTGCAAACCACGGGGCAGACCGGCCCGGCTGACGCCCTCTAGGGCATCGGCCGGAAGACTGGTCCTGATCAGTCTTCCTTCGCGAAGGCCTCCCATAGAAGCGACACGATGCCGCACAGGATGCCGCCCACGACCCACGCCATCCAGAACCACGAAGCCGACGTCCCCAAAGGCTCGAAGGAGTCCAGGTCAGGTGCCGAAAACACCGGCACGAACAGCAGCGCCAGACCGATGATCGTGGACACGAGCATGATCACGCCGCACACCGCGCCGAGCTTCTTGCTGCGGCGCTTCTTCGCCACCAGCGCATTGCGCCACGCCTCATCTACCTGGGCGTTCACGATGTCTTCCATCTCAAGCTCGTCGGCGACGGACTTGTTGTACTCCGCGATGTTCGTGCGGCCGAGCAGAATCCCGTAATGCACGATGTTCCACACGCCCAGCGCGACGAACGTCATCAGCAGGAAGAACGCCCACCCTTCCGCCGCAGGCTCGATCATGATCATGCAGCAGATGCCCGCGAAGATGAACGCGATGCCGGCGATCAACCCGGCCGAGAACTGCTTGCGGGCACGGGCCCTGTCCTCTTCGGTGTAGAAGTCCTCCACGAACGGATGCGCCTTCACAAACGCGGAGTGCGCCATTCCGGCGGGGATGATCAGCGCCAAGCCCGCGATGACGCCGACGAACACCGGCATGACGAACAGGGCGCCGTTGGAGCTTTCGGACCCCAGGTCCATCTGGCCGTCGAACAGCAAGGCGAACGCCACGCCCATCAGAATGGCCGCGATGCCCGTGGGGATCTTCCACGCCAGCATGCGCTGATGCTCGTCGTAGCCGCACACGTCGGCCGGCCTGCCCGCAGGCATCACGGCGGCCGCAGACGCGCGCCCCGTCAAATCACCCTTGACCAGATCATCGAGCGAGCATTCGAAGATGTCGCACATCTTGATTAGCTTGTCCATTTCAGGGTACGACCGCTCGGCTTCCCATTTGGTGACGGATTGGCGGGATACCCCCAGCAGCATGGCAAGCTGCTCTTGGGTCATATTCTTCTGAGCACGCAGGCTCTGCAGATTGTCGCGGAAGCTCATCGCGATTCCTTTCACGGTTACGGCAGCGCTTGGGGCGCGCCCTGGATTCTTCATGCCGGCACACCGATTCTGCCGTAGCCAGACCTTCCAATCCACCAACCGAGGGCTTCATTTTATGCAATCTGAAAGCGCCTTGCGGTTGCAAAGGCCAGGTCAGGCGGAAATTGGCATACAATACGGACGATTCACGACAATGATGGCACTGCGTATTGCCAATATGCTACTTGCCTAGTAGCATATTGGCATCACCCCAAAGGTACGAAGCGCACTGCGACGGAAACACCCCCCCCCCAACCGCCGCCACCCACCCGAAGGAGGAATCGGATGCTCGACAAGCTGGTCCTCGCCCTGCCCGGCATGCGGGTCCAGCTGGCGATAGCGGCAGCGCTCACGGTCCTGCAGGCGATCGCCATCATCGGGCAGGCCTACGCCCTGGCCTCCGCACTTACCGGTCTTTGGCTGGGCGACCCCGTTGCCGACCAGGCGCTTTGGGTCGCACTGTTCTTGGCATGCTTCATCGGGCGCCAGGTCGTCCTGAACCCGAAGAGCCGCATCATCGACCGCTACGCGCACGAGCAGTCCTCCCGCCTGCGCGATGAGCTTCTAGCCAAGATATTCTCCCAAGGCCCCGCCCTCATCCAACGCCGCGGCACGGGATCGGTCGCCTCGCTTGCCATCGAGGGGATCGACCGCATCGATGCGTACCTGGCCATCATCGTGCCGAAGATGGTCGCCGTGCTCATCATCCCGCTGGTGCTTCTGGCCTTCATCATCCCCCATGACTGGGTGTCGGGCCTGATCGCAGGCATCATGTTCCCGTTCATCGTGCTGTACATGGTGCTTTTGGGCAAAACCGCGAAGGCGGAGGCGGCCAAGCAATACGCCCAGTTCGAGGTGCTCTCCAACCACTTCATCGACTCGCTGCGCGGTCTGGCCACGCACAAGCTCTTCGGCCGCAGCAAAGCCTACGGAGACTCCATCTTCCAAACCAGCGAACGGTTCCGCGAAGTCACCGTCAAAACCTTGCGCGTGGCCACGCTCTCCGGCGCGGTGCTTGACCTGTTCGCCACGTTGTCGCTTGCAGGCGTTGCCATCATGCTGGGTTTCCGTCTGGTCGACGGCACCATCGCGCTCTTCCCCGCCCTGCTCACGCTGATCCTGGTGCCTGAGTACTTCAAGCCCGTGCGCGAATTCGCCAGCGACTACCACGCCTCGCTCGACGGCAAGAACGCGCTTGCCGATGTGACGGCGATCATCGCCGAACCCGATGCGAAGCCCGAGCAGGTTCAGCTGGGCGAATGGGGCGAAGATTCCGAGCTTCACCTTCGCGACCTGGTGTTTTCATACCGTGAAAGCACCGGACCCGCGCTTGACGGCATCGATGCCGTGCTGCGCGGATTCAGCCGCGTAGGCATCATCGGCGCCAGCGGATCGGGCAAAAGCACCCTGGTCGGCATCCTGGCGGGATTCTCCGCCCCCACTTCGGGCGGCTTCTCCGTGGCGGGCTGCGTCACAGGCCCCGGACCTGACGACCGGGCCGGTTCGGCAAGCCCGGCCGCGCCCTCCGCCCCCGTCGAGCTTGCGAGCCTGCACCAGGACAGCTGGCAGCGCCAGGTCATCTATATCCCGCAGAACCCCTACATCTTCCATGCCACACTGCGCGAGAATGTGGCGTTCTACACCCCCGATGCAGACGAAATCGCAGTTCAACAGGCCATCGACGCAGTCGGTCTGCGCGAACTTGCCGACGAGCTGCCCCGAGGCATCGACACCCTCATAGGCGAAGGGGAGCGCGCGCTTTCGGGCGGCCAGGCCCAGCGCATCGCCATCGCCCGCGCGCTTCTGGACCGCTCGCGCCGCATCATCCTGTTCGACGAACCCACCGCGCATCTGGACATCGAGACCGAATACGAGCTCAAAGCACGGATGCTGCCGCTCATGGAGGACCGTCTGGTGATCTTCGCCACGCACCGCCTGCACTGGATGGACGACATGGACCAGGTCATCGTGCTCGATCACGGCCGCATAGCCGCCATCGGCACCCCGCAGGAGGTGATGGCGAAATGACCGGAAATACGCACCGCATGGACCGCGGGCGCATCCGCACCGGGCGAACCGACCGCGCAACTCTCGCGGGCATCCGCACCACCATCCGCCGCGACCGGTGGGTCAAGCCGTTTTTCAAGCATTACCGCAAGGCGCTTGCCGCTGCGCTTGCGCTGGGTTTCATCACCTACGCCTTCGCCGTGCTGCTCATGTTCACGTCCGGCTACCTGATCAGCGGCGCCGCCATGGTGGAAACCATCCTGGCGCTGCATCTGCCGCTGATATTCGTGCGCATCTTCGGCCTGGGCAAGCCCGTTCTGCAATACATCGAGCGCCTGACCAGCCACGATTGGGTTCTGCGCATGACGTCGAAGCTGCGATTGAAACTCTACGAGTCCCTTGAGCGCGACCCTGCCGTCATGCGGGGCGCCCGCCGCACGGGCGACGTGCTGGGCCTCCTGGCCGAAGACATCGGGCATCTGCAGGACCTGTATCTGCGTACGCTGTTCCCCACCGTGGTGGCGCTGCTCATCTACGCCGGCGCCGTGGCTGCGCTGGGTTTCTTCTCGCCATGGATCGCCTGCGCCATGCTGCTGATCTTAGGTGTGCTCGTGTTCGTGGTGCCGCTGGTCTCCGTCATCTGCAACGGCGCGCGCCAGGCGAAGCTCAAGGAGCTGCGCAACGAGCTGTACGCTGAGCTGACCGACAACGTGCTGGGCGCCGCCGACTGGGTGTTTTCCCAGCGCAGCGGCGATTACCTAGCCCGATGCCATGATGCCGCGGCGGATGCCGCACGGATCGAGGCCGAGATGGAACGGTTCTCCCGCCGACGCGATCTGGCCGCACAGGCCATCTTCGCCGTGGGCGCTGCCGTGCTGCTCGTGTGGGCGGGCGCGCATTTCGGCGGCGCCAACGCACCGGCCGCCAACTGGATCGCCGCCTTCGTGCTGGCATTCTTCCCGCTGATCGACGCCTTCGCTCCGCTATCGACCGCAGCCGTCCAGGCAGGAGCCTACCGCGATTCCATCGAACGCCTCAACGATCTGCCCAACCCGGACGCCGCCGTGTCTGCGGCTGCATCTGCGGCCGACGCTGCGCAGCCCGCCACGGCAACCGAGCCCCCCGAACCCCGCACCGCGATTGCGTCCACCGAACCCTGCGCTCCTTTCGACATCGACCTTGCAGACGTCACCTTCGCCTACCCCGGCACGCACCGCGCGGTGCTCGACGGCCTGAGCCTCCACATTCCCGCCGGTCAGAAGGTTGCCATCCTGGGCCGCAGCGGTGCCGGCAAAAGCACGCTCACGCAGATTCTGCGCGGGGACCTGGTCGGCGACGCGGGCACCGTGCGCATCGGCGGAGCGGACCCCGCAGCCCTCGGCGATGGCATAGCCCGCTACATCGGCGTCATCCAACAGACCACCTACCTTTTCCATACCACGCTTCTGGAGAACCTGCGCGTAGGCAATGCGCATGCAACCCGAGATGACGCATGGCGCGTGCTGGAGCAGGTAGGGCTCGGTGACATGGTCCGACGCTTGCCCGACGGCCTTGACACCATGGTCGACGAAGCCGGCTTGCGCTTCTCCGGCGGCGAGCGGCACCGCATCGCACTTGCCCGGGTGCTGCTGCAAGACGCCCCCATCGTCATCCTGGATGAACCATGCGCGGGCCTTGACCCCGCAACCGAGCAGGCGCTTCTCACCACGCTGGTCGAAACGCTGACCGGCCGCACGCTCATCATGGTCACCCATCACCTGGAAGGCGCAGGGCTCATGGACCGCGTCATCTTCCTGGACGGCGGCCGCGTGGGCCGCGATGGCGACGTGCTGCTGGATGCCTCGCCCGCGGAGCTCGAGCGCACGAGCCCGCATTACCGCACGCTGCTCGCCTTCGACCGCGGAGTTTGAAACCTGGCTGAAGCGCCCTTGACCGCGAAGCGTCTTCGCGGTCTACCGTTGGTCCAAGCGAATCTCCCACTGTAGGGCGATCGGAAATCCGCTTCGCGATTTCATCCACTCCCCTGAAAGGAGGTCCCCCCATGGACCAATCTGCAGCTGCGCACTCGAAGTGCCGCCATCGAAACGAAACCGGCGCGAAAGGCAGGGCCCGCCTGCTCGCATCCACCATCGTCGCCTGCATCCTGTGCATGGCGATTGCAGGCATGGCCGGCTGCTCAGCCCAGCAGGGCACTCAGGACCAGGGACAGGCAGAAGGACAGCAAGGCGCGCAAACCTCCGATTCTGCCGCCGAGCAGAGCGCACCTGAGCAGATAACCATCATGCAGTCTCCCGACAAATACACCTGGTACGTGAAAAATTACGCAGGCTCGAACCTCGCAAACGTCGGATACGTCTCCATGAGCAACGACCTGCGTGACCGCTACGGCGCCTCGAACGTGAAGCTGGTTCCCGTTTCCACCGACGGCTCCTATGTGGACGTCACGGACGAAGAGGCGCTCAAGGGATACGTGGTCGTGAGCCAGAACCTCAAGCCGAATACCGAGATCAAGCTCATATTCGACGTCGATGAGAACGGAGAGGAATACGACAACCTGGTCAGATGTTCGAGCATCGATTCCATCGTGCTGTTGGTCAAGCCGGTCGGCGGCTCGGACACGCCCACCTTCGACATCCCCCTGACCCAGATCGATGCATGCCCCGGCCCCGAGACCCGCTACGTGCAGGATTACGTCGGCAGAAACCTTGCCTCGGCAGGCTACATCTCGATGGCAGGGGATCTGCGCGACCATTACGGCGAAGACAACGTGAAGCTTGTGCCTGTCGCCGACGACGGATCGTTCATAGACACCAACGACATCGAGGCCCTCAAGTCCTATCGCGTCGTCTCCCAGAATGTCGCGCCCAACACCGCCATCGCATTCACGCTCGATCCGGAATACACCGGCCTGGTCGATTCCCAGAGCTTGGAGGAAATCGAACTCCGCGTGACCAAGGTGGAACAGTAACCCGCCATTGTCCAAATTTCCCACCGAACGCCCAGAGCGCAGCAAAACCGAAGTTTTTCGGGACGCAGCGCGAATCCAGAACCGAAACGGCTCGAATAATCCCAGCTCAGGATTGCTCCATCATCCAGGGTTCCGAAATAATGAGGCGTCTCGCCTTCAAAACCCGCTCCAAGTCCCGAAACACTTCCGATTCGGTGCGAAAACGCGGCTTCGACCCAAACGCCGCGCACTACGGCCCGCATGCCGCGCGCCTGTCGTCAACCCCGATTGCGACGGGCGCGGAAGGCGGCCATGGGCTCGATGCGCAGGCCGCGCTTGTTGTAGCTGACCGCCAGATCGCCCTGGATGTTCACCACACGGCCGGATGCCCCCAAACACGAAAGGCACGCCTCGATGCTGGCGGTTTCAACGCGATCATCGGCGGGAAGAAGCGCCGTCAGCACCGAATCAAGCACGCGGCGCTGAAGGGGAACGGGGCTTTCGGCCAGCTCGGGCGCAATCAGCACGCCGGCGGAGCCGTGCAACGCACCGGCCGCAAACCCGGCAGCAGCCACAGCAGGCGCATTGCAACCGGTCGAGGGCGCAGCCTTGCAACCCGCCGCATCAAGCCGGCGGACCATGCGGGCTGCCAGCTCATCGGCCATAGCGGCAACCATATCATCCTCTTGCGCAATCAGGTTCATGGTGCGCGTCAACGTATCAAGCAGGCGCGGATTGCGCGCTTTCGCCTGCGGCACGATTTCGCGGCGGACGTACGCGCGGAATCGGTCGGTGTCGGCGTTGGTGGCATCCTCGCGCCAAAGCGCAGGCTGCACGGCAGCGCAACCATCGGGCGCAAACGAGAGGGCACGGCCTCCCGGGGCGCAAAAACCGCCCGGAGCGGCGCAGTCGGCCGGGGCCGCGGGGTCAAGCAGCGCATCGGCGTGCGAACGGATGAATTCCCGCAGCTCTTCGCGGCCCATATCCAGAAGCGGACGGCACACCGCGCAACCCTCCACCTGCGACACGTAGCCCATGGAACGGAAGCCGCCCGGACCCGTGCCCACGATGGCACGCATGAAGAAGTTCTCGACCCGGTCATCGGCCGTATGGGCCGTGAGCACCAGGCCGCACGGGGCGGCGTCAGGGGTTTCGGTCGACGCCTCGGCACCGAGCTCTGAGAGGGCCTGGGCCGCAGCGCGGTAGCGGGCGGCGCGGGCAACGGCCTCCATATTGCCGCCATCCCCCATGAGCGCTGGCACATCGATGGAAAATTCCCGCAGCTCAAAGCCAAGATGCCGCGCAAGAGCCCGCACGAAGGCAGCATCGCCGTCAGACGCTTCGCCACGCAAGTTATGGTTGATATGCACGAAGGCGACCCGACACGGCAACCGGCCGGCATCGCGCAGATCCGCCAGAGCGTACGCCAGCGCCACGCTGTCCGAGCCGCCGCTGACCATGGCCACAGCAGGGCACGCGCCGACAGCGTCTGCATCGACGGCGCCCGCATCGGCCGCGAAGTCCGTACCGCCTGCAACGCTTGCACAGGCGCGCGCAATCACCGCGGCAGCACGGTCGGGCACGGAGGCCTTTTTCATCGGGCCGCCTCGAAGATCTCTTCGAACTCCTCCAGCAAACGGTCCACGGGCAGGCCCACGATGTTGTCGAAATCCCCGTCGACGCGGGCCACGAACTTGCCCGCCTCGCCCTGGATGCCGTATGCGCCGGCCTTGTCCATGGGCTCGCCGGTTGCCACGTAATACTCGATGTCCTCGTCGGAAAGCTCGCGGAACGTCACGCGGCTGGTCTCGGTCAGCGTGCGGAATCCGAGCGACACATCCTCAACGCTGCGGGCGGAGATCAACCACACCGAAACCGCCGTGATGACCTCGTGCGTGCGACCGGACAGCTGGCGCAGCATACGGCGAGCATCATCTTCGTCGACGGGCTTGCCGAAGATGCGGCCGTTGCACACCACCATGGTATCCGCCCCGATCACCGCCGCAGCGCCGACGTAGTCGGGCACGCCCAGCACCTGCTGCACGGCAGCGCCGGCCTTGCGCTCGGCAAGCTTCTTCGCCGCCTCTTCGGGGCGCGCCAGCAAATCGGGCTCCAAGGATTCATCCACTTCGCTGACCAGCACCGTGAACGGCACCTCGGCTCGTTTGAGCAACTCGTGGCGACGCGGCGATCCGCTGGCCAGAATGATCTGTATCTTCACCTGTTCGACTTCTTCAGTCATACGATTCCTCCTGATGGGATGATGGAAAGCACCCGGCTGGCGGACGAGGCCGGCAATGGACGGCCGAAGTGCAGGCCGGATGGGCGCGACTTTGCGCGAATGCGACCGGCGCAACGGCCGGTCCGCGGATGGATCAGCCATACAACCCGCAGGACAGGTAGCGCTCACCGGTGTCAACGGCCACGGTCACGATGGTCTTGCCGCGGGCTTCGGGATGCCGCTCGACCAGCTTGCGCACGGCAGCCACGTTCGCACCGCTGGAGATGCCGCACAGCAGACCGTAAGCGCATGCCAGCTCACGGGCCTGCGCGTAGGCCTCTTCGGTGGTCACGGCGATGACGCCATCGAGCGCGGCCAGGTCAAGCGCGGCAGGAACGAAATTCGCCCCGATGCCCTGGATGCCGTGCGCGCCCGGCGCAAGCTCCTCGCCCGCAAGCGTCTGCGCGATCAGCGGGCTTTCCGCAGGCTCTACGGCGAAGACCTGCGTGGCGTGCCCCACCATGGCGGCAAGGCCGCCGCGCGCGGGCACATGCCCGTTGAAATAGTGGGCCACGCCCGACACGGTTCCGCCGGTGCCGGCGGCAGCGACGAAGTAATCGGGCGCAGCCCCCAGCGCACGCTCGATCTCCGGGCCGGTGGTCTTCTCGTGCGCCGCAGGATTGGCGGGGTTTTCGAACTGGCCCACGATCCAGCCGCCAGGTGTTTCCGCTTCAAGCCGCTGCGCTTCGGCTACAGCGCCCGCCATGCCGTCCGCCGCCGGCGTCAGCACCAGCTCCGCCCCGAAGGCCGCAAGCAGCGCGCGGCGCTCTGCGCTCATGGATTCCGGCATGGTCAAGATCACGCGGTAACCGCGGTCCGCACCGATAAGCGCGATGCCGATGCCGGTGTTCCCGCTTGTCGGTTCGATGAGCACGCTTTCGCCGCGCACGATGGTGCCGGCGGATTCCGCCTCGTCGATCATATTCTTGGCAGCGCGGTCCTTGATGGAACCACCGGGATTCGCGCCCTCGTACTTGATGTAGACATCGGCACCCAGCTCATCGCTAAGCGCGCCGAGGCGCACCAACGGCGTATCCCCCACCGCGTCGCCCATGCCGCGGATGAATGTCGAATAGGCCATGTTCTGCTCCCTTCCGGTGCGCGCATGCAGCGCGGTTCAGTTCTGCACGCGTTCAAGCGAGACGATGGATTCGACATGATCCGTATGGGGGAACATGTCCACAGCCTGCATTTCGGCGATGCGGTAGCCGTGCCCGACCAGGTATTCCACGTCACGCGCCTGCGTGTTCGGATTGCAAGAGATGTAGACGATGCGAACAGGCGCCATCGCACATGCCGCTTTCAGGAAGTCCGGCGTGGCACCGCTGCGGGGCGGATCCATGAGCAGCACATCGGCCGCGATGTCCGCCGCCCGCTCGCGCATGAATTCACCCGCATCGCCCGTGACGAACTCAGCTTCGATGCCGTTGTGGCGTGCGTTGTTCGCGGCGTCCTTCACGGCATCGGGGCGCTCCTCCACCCCTATGACGCGCGCAGCGCCAGGACCGCCCGCCACCCCACGGGCCGCGACCAGGCCGATGGTGCCCGTCCCGCAGTACGCGTCGATGACCGTCTCGACGCCGGTCAGCTTCGCCATCTGGATGGCACGGGTGTAGAGCACCTCCGTCTGCGTGGCGTTGACCTGGTAAAACGATTGCGAGCTGATACGGAAGGTCAAACCGCACAGCGTATCCAGGATGAATCCGGGGCCGTAGAGCACATGCTCCTTCTTGCCGAGGATCACGTTGGTCTGGGCCGTGTTGACGTTTTGGACCACCGTGGTGATCTCAGGATGGATGCGCTTGAGCTCGCGGACGAACTTGCGCGACGCCGGAAAGCGCTCCTCACGCGTGACCAGCGTGACCATGACTTCGCCCGAATTGTGACCCACGCGCACCATCACGTGGCGCAGGAATCCGGTATCGGCATCCTCATCGTAGGGTTCCATGCGGAAGGCGGGCATGAGGTCGCGTACGGTCAGGATGATGGACTTGGCCAGGCGGTTCTCAAGCAGGCACTCGCGCGAATCGATCACACGGTGCGTTCCGCGCTCGTACATGCCGCACAGGATGCGGCGTTTGCGGGCGCGGCGGTCATAGACCCCCACGTAGGGCGAAACCACCTTGTTGCGGTAGTGGCGCGGATCATCCATTCCGCAGATGGGGTGCACGAGCGTTCCGGCATCGCGCAGCTCGGCGAACAGGCCGTCCACTTGGTCCTGCTTGTCAGCCAGCTGCTGCTTGTAGGGCACCCGCAGAAGCGAGCAGCCCCCGCAGCGGCTGTCTATCGGGCAGAAAAGCGCGCCTTTTGAACGCCGATCCATCCGGGGTTTCGCCGTCCGATGGGAAGATTCCGACGAATTTGCGGGCTTGGAGGAAGGACGCTTCGGCTTTGCAGAGCGGGCGGGCCGGTCGAAGCCGGCCTTGCCGGAAGGACGCTTCGGCTTGCCGGATTGATTCGGATTATGTCTGTCGTTGGTTTTCATGCCCAGCATTGTAGCGAAGATGCCGCGCAGAAGACGCCTGAAGAGCATCCGTGCACGAAAGCACCCTAAGGGCGAACCGCCTGTCGTCTTGGGCCGGAATACGCAACGCAGGTGACGGCGCGTAAACAGCCGGGCAACGCAGACGTGCCCATTCGGTCCGCGCGCTGCCCGAAGCGCATCCCGTATGAGAAACTGGTTGCATCAGCGGCCGTACCCGCCCAACGCCGCCAGCGCCATGCCGGCACGCCGACGCGCCGGAACTGCGGTGTGCCGCGGTGCGCTGCGACGCCGCACCCATCCGTTCCGTCGAAAGCGAGGAGCTATGCAATTCATCATCCGTTGGCTTGTCACGGCAGTCGCGGTTGCCGCCGCCGTCTGGCTGGTTCCCGGCATCGACGTCTCCGCCGCCGGAGGAACCGAGCCCTGGGTGGCCATCTTCATCACAGCGCTGTTCCTGGCCGGCCTCAACGCATCCATCAAGCCCATCCTGCACATCTTGAGCCTGCCCATCAGCGTGCTCACGCTGGGCATCTTCGCCCTGGTCGTGAACACCTTCATGCTGTATCTGGCAAGCTGGCTTGCAAACGGCCTGTTCCAGGTCGATTTCGTGATCGCGAGCTTCGGCAGCGCATTCGTGGCCAGCATCGTGATCAGCATCGTGAGCGCCATCGTGGGCGCCATCACCGGCGCCGACGACTGACGGACCGGCCGGCACGTCTGACAGGACGCCAACAGATGCGCCGGCAATGCGCCCGTCGGCTCAAAATGGAGTAGAATACCCACGGCGCCAAAAGCCGCCGACCGTTCCTACGCGCTGCGCTGCGCAGCAAGCTGAAAGGAGTTGGGAACACATGACCAAGTTCTCCAACGTCATTGTCCGCAGGCCTTCCAAGTCGCTCGTCGATGGCATCACGTCCGCTCCCGAATTGGGCAAGCCCGACTACGAACTGGCCCTCAAGCAGCATGACGACTACATCGCCGCCCTCAAGCAGTGCGGCGTCGAAGTGACCGTCCTGCCCGCCCTGGAAGAGTACCCCGACAGCTGCTTCGTCGAAGACACCGCCGTCATCACCCGCTGCGGTGCGATCATCGACAATCCCGGCGCCGGCAGCCGCAACGGCGAATCCAAGGAGATGGAACCCACCATCCGCCAGTTCTTCGACGATGACCACATCGCCTACATCAAGTCCCCCGGCACGCTGGAAGGCGGCGACGTCATGATGGTCGGCGACCACTTCTACGTCGGCCGCTCCGCCCGCACCAATGAAGAGGGCATCCGCCAGTTCATCGAGATCCTTGAGGACTGGGGCCTTTCCGGCAGCGAAGTTCCCCTGGAGCTGGTGCTGCACCTCAAGACCGGCGTGAACTACCTGGAAGACAACAACATGCTGGTCAGCGGCGAGTTCATCACCAAGCCCGACTTCGAGAAGTACAACAAGGTCGTCATCCCCGAGGATGAGGCCTACGCCGCCAACTGCATCTGGGTCAACGGCACCGTCATCGTGCCCGAAGGCTACCCCACCGTGCTGAAGGCCGTTCAGGATCTGGGCTACAAGACCCTGGTCGTCGACACCTCTGAGTACCGCAAGCTCGACGGCGGTCTGAGCTGCCTGTCCCTGCGCTTCTAAGAGCTGCATAGCCGCGGTTCGCGGACGTGCAGCATGCGGCGTCCCGCAAACCGAATGCGGGGCGGAGCCATAATGGTTCCGCCCCGTTTCTGTTGCCTGGGAGAAAATGCACCGAATCCCGACTGTTTCGGGTTCCGCACGGCACCCACCTCGCCCTTCCAGTCCGCATCCACCCGACCACCATGCGTTTCCCCAGCTCATATTCATGCGTGGAAAACAAAGATGCGGAAACGGACGGCAGGGCGCCCCTTGAAAGCCTACGGAAACCCGAAAGACTTGGATTTTCGCACCCTATTCCATCATGACATCGCCGGTGGCAGCATCGACGTAAATCCGCTCGACCGTTTCGCCCGTATCGTAGACCGTGCGCGTGAACGTGATGAAATCATCACCGTCCTCGACACGCTCGCACGTGCCCACACCAAGCGGCCAACCTTCGAGCAGCCCGTCCTGCCGCTCCAGGATCATATTCGACACTTCCACGGAAACGCCCAGGTCGGTAAGGAGAACCGTGGGGAAATCGCCATACTCTCCCACCTGCGCCTCACGGCCCATCTCCTCCAGATACGCCGTCGCATACGACTGCTCGCATTCACGGATCAGCGCCACATCCTCATCGGTGGGATTCAGGGCACGGTCCGCATAACCGCTTGGAATCATCTCGCGGACGGAATCGGCATACCGGTCGCCATCAAGGGGATACCGGATGTTGAGCAGCGCAGGTTGTCCGCCGGAATCTTCGGGGACGGAGAACGTGAGTACGGCGGGAGTCACTCCGGTGCCGGACACTTTGACGAAATACCCGTTCAGGAAACCGTATCCTCCGGTCGAGGTCAGCGCATAGACCGTCAGAATGCCGGCATCGTATTCGCTGGCCATTATCAGATGGCCCTCCGCTGCACACTCGGCATCAGGCCCAAGCGAATCGGAAGCCTCTGCGAGCAATGCGTCGCCGACAAGCCGGCTTTGGTCGACCGGGATGGGCGGCTCCGGCTCGAACGCATTGCCGCCCGTACATCCCGCCATGGAAAATGCCGCGAACGCGATTGCGGCAGCCGCAAGCACAATGCCCCACGCTTTGACGGCGCGACCGGGAATAGGGGCGGATGGCGCGGCGGCGAAACGAGAGGTGCGGTCCGACGACGCGGCGACGTCTCCGGGGACGAAGTCCGGCAGCGCAGCGGCGCATCGTTTGTCTGCCGATAGGAAGAACAGGTTCTGCATCATGGGAATCCCTCCTCGTGATGGGCCTGAACATGCAAGGCGCAGATGCCGCCTTCACCGCAAAGCATACCATGCCCAAGCAAGCCGGTTGCGCCGCGCGCCCCGTCCGGCCATCCGGCGCACGCACTCTCCTGCACCCCTTAAGAATTTCTTCAGATTGGCTTTGAAACCGAAACCGCCCCTGGAACGGAACCGCCCCGGGCCAGGGTCCCGAACCAAAGCCGCCCTGAAACGGAACCGCCCCGGGCCGAATCGGTCCGGGGCGGAGGAGGCTTGCGCGTCACTGCACGTGATGACTGCTAATTCCCAGCTGCTCGCTTGGCCTGGTATTCCTCGACCAGCTTCTTCTGCACATCGTGCGGCGCTTCTTCGTAGCCGTCGAACTCCAGCGTGTACGAACCGCTGCCGCGGGACAGCGAACGCAGATCCTTGGTGTAGGTGACCACTTCGGCATACGGCACGCGGACCATGATGACGGTGTCGCCGGCGTTATCGGAGTCGGTGCCCACGATACGGCCGCGGCGGGTGGAGATGTCGCCCATGATGGCACCTGCGTATGCTTCGCCCACCGTAATGGCCATGTTGACCATGGGCTCCAATATTACAGGGCTCGCCTGCTCGCATGCGGCACGGAAGCCGATGCGGGCCGCAGTCTTGAACGCCATCTCGTTGGAGTCGACCGGGTGATACGAGCCGTCGAACACGGTCACCTTGATGTCGACCATGGGATAACCGGCCAAAAAGCCTTCGGCCATGGCATCCTGGACGCCCTTATCGACCGCGGGAACCAGACCGCCGGGGATGGCGCCGCCCTTGATTTCATCCGCGAACTCATAGCCCGCACCGGGGTTGGGGGCCACACGCAGCCAGCAATCGCCGAACTGGCCCGCGCCGCCGGTCTGCTTCTTGTGACGGCCCTGGGCTTCGGCCTGCTTGCGGATGGTCTCGCGGTACGGGATGCGCACAGGCACAAGCTTGGCCACCACGTTCGCCTGCTCCTTGAGGCGGTTCAGGATGGTATCGACCTGAGCGTCGCCCATGGCGGTGAGGATGGTCTGATGCGTCTCCTCGTTTCGTTCGATGCGCACAGTGGGATCGTTTTCGACCACGCGGGCCAAAAACGTGCTCAGCTTGTCCTCTTCCTTCTTCTCCGCAGCCTCGATGGCAACGGGATACTGAGGCTTCGGGAACGGCAGCGGCGCGATCTGGATCTTGCCATAGGCAGACAGCGTATCGCCGGTCTTGGTCTCAGACAGCTTCGGCACGACCACGATGTCGCCCGCCTTCGCGCTCTTGACGTCGACGGTCTCCTTGCCCTTCATCAGGTAGATGTGTCCCAGACGCTCCTTCTTGCCGGAACGCGCGTTGACCAGATCCATGCCGGGCGTCAGCGTGCCGGAAAGCACCTTGACGAAGCTCAAACGGCCAACATAGGGGTCGGCCAGCGTCTTGAAGACGAAGCAGGAGGGCTCGCCTTCCTTGGTGACGGTGATGGAGCTGCCGTCGACAAGCTCGATGGGGCCGTGCGCGGTGGGATGCGGGAAGTACGTGCAGATGTCTTCCATCAAGCCCTGGATACCCTGCTTGATGATGGTGGACCCCACAAACACCGGGACGAAGAGCTCTTGGGCGATGGCCTTGTCGAACAGGGCCTCGAGTTCTTCCTGGGTCAGCTGCTCTTCGCCATCCAGATACTTCATCATGAGCTCATCGTCGGCTTCGGCGACCAGGTCGCACAGCTTATCGCGAGCTGCCTGCGCGGCAGCGGCATATTCAGCGGGGATGTCTTCAACGCGCTCGGAATCGCCGTCGAAGTAGCGCGCCTTCATGCGCAGGACGTCGATGACGCCCTTGAAATCCTTGTCGACGCCGATGGGGATGGTGACCGGACCCAGACGGCTGCCGAAACGCGCATGCAGGGTTGCCATGATCACGTCGAAGTTGGCGTTCTCACGGTCGATATGGTTGATGAACACCGAACGGGAAAGACGCATGTTCTCGGCTTCGTTCCACAGTTTGGTGGTCATGACCTGGGGTCCCGCCACAGCATCGATGACGAACATGGCCATTTCGGCGGCCTGCATGGTGGCAAGGGTGTCGCCGATGAAATCGGGGTGGCCCGAAGTGTCAAGCAGGTTGATCTTGTAATCCTTGTACGGGATGGGAGCAATGGACGTGCTCATTGTGAACTTGCGCTTGATCTCCTCGGGATCGTAATCCATGTACGACTTTCCGTCGTGCGTGGTACCCATGCGAGGAGTTTGGCCGGAGATGTGGAGCATTGCCTCTGCGAGTGAAGTCTTGCCCGCACCATCCTGTCCGACCAACACGATGTTGCGGACATGCAAAGTCTCGGGAGCTGCCATTGAAACCACCATCACTTTCTGGGATTACCCTGTTTGAAGCGGCTAATGCACATGAGCACAGTGTAGCCGATGGCGATGGCGTCGCACACCCTGAGCTGGATTTTCACCCATTCATGGAGCCGCCCCGAGGCGTGGTGTTCAGCGGTGCGCACGCCGCCGCCGAACACGCACGGACCCTACGGGCGCGCCCGGAATCAGAACCATTCACGCTTTCCCGCAAGGTAGGTCTGCTCGAACTCAGGCTGGCTTTTCACCAGATAGATGATCCCTTCGACCAAGCCGATCAGCCATACCACGGAAGCCGCGAGTCCGAACGTGAGCAAGCTGCCCAGAAGCGATACGCCGAGCATGATGAACCCTGCGGTGTTGTATCCGAGATAGAACTTGTGAATGCCGAACATGCCCAAGAACACACCCAGCAGACCTGCCGCAACATGATCTTTGGGATGCGAATACGTCTGTGCGACATATGCTTGCTGGGTGTAAGCCTGCTGGGCATACGCCTGACCGGCAGGCGGCGCGTATCCCGGACCGGCCTGATACGGATACGTGGGATCGGCGGTCTGCGGGGAATAGGCCTGCTGCGCTGCGGGGGGAACAGGAGGCACGCTCTGTGCGGAAGCGAACTCGGGAGCAGCGGGTGCGGGAGCAGCGGCGGCGGCCGACATATCAGGTTGGACCGGCGCATACGAATACGGATCGACGGGAACCGGCTGCGGCGCAGGCTGGGTGGCGGCGGAATCAGGTTCCGCGACCTGATCGGCTTGAACGGCCGGCTGCGCTGCAACGGGAGAAGGAACCGGCTCGACCACCGCAACGGGCTCCGGCGCGGGTACGGGTACGGGCTCCAGCTGCGGCTCGGGTGCGGACTCCGGCTGCGGCTCGGGTGCGGACTGGGCCGCGATGGCCTTCTGGAGTTCCTCGATCTGCTTCTTCAATTCCTCTATCTGCTGCGCGGCGTCAACAGGAGGGGTCGGTGCCGCATCGGAGGCGACGGCTTTCATCTCATCAGCCACGGTGATCCCTTTCTTCGGCGCGGATTCTATTTACGGCAGCATCCTACACCCGCAGGCCAGCGCGTCCGCAAGACGCTGCCATTCTGTAAAACTGGCGTCACGTTGCCGCAATCCGATGTAACGCCGCTGAAACCTGGCGCACCCTCGCCGCAGCCGGAAATACGAAAAGGCCCCGCCCCCGTCGTCCCGGAGGACGGACGGAAGCGGAGCCGAAGCAACGATGATGTCGCGATGCCGGACCTGCGCACCCTTGCGCGAAGCCGGGCACCGCCATGCGAAGCCGAACGCCCTGCGCGAAACTAGGCGTCTTTGCGCTCGGGAACCTTCCACATCAGCACGAAACCCACCACGAACAGAATGCCGATGGACAGCACGCCCAGGTTCGCGAATCCCGTGATCTGGGTGATGAAGCTGACCAGGAACGTGCCCATGACGGCGGCGTACTTGCCAAAGATGTCGAAGAAGCCGAAGTACTCGTTGGCGTGCTCCTTGGGAATGAGTTTGCCGAACTCGCTGCGCGAAAGCGCCTGGATGCCGCCCTGGAACAAGCCCACCATGATGGCAAGGATCCAGAACTCGAATGCGCTCTTGAGGAAGAAGGCGCCGAAAATGGTGATGAAGCCGTATGCGGCAATGCCCACGAGCAGCATCTTCTTCGTGCCTACCTTATGGCCCAGGCGGCCGTAGATGATGGCAGACGGGAACGCCACGAACTGCGTGACCAGCAGCGCCAGCACCATCTGCGTGGCATCGATGCCCAGATCGGCGCCATAGCTGGTGGACAGCTTGATGATGGTATGCACGCCGTCGATGTAGAAGAAAAACGCCAGCATGAAGAAACGCAGCGACTTGTCGGCCCACATGCGCTTGAGCGTGCCCAGCAAGCCATGCATGGTGGCAGACAGCTGATGGGGAACGCGCTCCTTGAAATGCAGCTGATGGACGTTGCGCACCAGGGGGATGGTGAACAGCACCCACCACACGGCGGTGATGACGAAGGCGATCTTCATGCCGGTCATCATATCGATGCCGATGGCGCCACCGCCCAGCACGATGGCCAGACATGCGATGAACGGCACGCAGCTGCCGATATAGCCCCAGGCGTATCCCTGGCTGGAGATCTCATCGAGGCGATCGTCACTATCCGTGGCATCGATGAGCAGCGCATCGTAGAATACCATGGACGAATTGAGGGAAATCGAAGCCACCACGTACAGCGCGAGGAAAATCCATGCCTGCGAAGGCAGACCCAGCGCGCAGCAGAACACCGCGCCCGTGCCCACGAAACCGATGAGGAACTTCTTCTTCATATGCTGCAGGTCGGCGAGCGATCCCAGGATGGGCATGAGCAGCGCCACCACCAACGAAGCGATGGTCTCTGCATAACCCCACGCAACGACAACGCTTCCTTCGGCGATGGAGCTGAAATACACAGGGATGAGGGCTGTGGACAGAAGCACGAATGCGGAATTGCCCACATCGTACATGACCCAGCTCTTCTCTCGCTTCGTCATCTTGAGACGAGCCATCTAACACCTTCTCTCAATCGGTCACGGCTCCCTGCCGCCCAAGCATGGCAAACACACCGGCATGCGGTGCGGCCGTTTTCAACCCTTATGTAACGGAACACCCAAATCTTTCCGGAGACATGGGTAAACACGGAAGCAATTGTATATCATGAGCGGCGTAACGAAACGGAATCCGGACGGCGAGTTCGTCAAATCGATGTAAAGCGCCGGCCGCAGACCCCGCACCGCATCATCTCCCATGGGAGAAAGGAGGCCGCCATGCCGGCCATCATGACTCACGATTTCTTCGGCAAAGACGTTTATCCGCAGTTGGGGACCCTCGTCGGCCCGACCGAGGAAGAACGCGATGCGTTCCTTCTGGGAAACCAGGGCCCCGACCCGCTGTTCTACGTGGTGCTCACATACCGCATGAAGCCGTTTTTCCATCTGGGCAGCATCATGCATAACGAAAAGACCAACAAGCTGATCTGCGCCCTGCGCGAAGCCATCGACCTGCTCGATGAGGATGAGCGTCCCATAGGCCGCGCCTATGCATTCGGCTTCCTGTGCCACTATTCGCTGGACCGCGCCATGCATCCCTTGGTCTACTCCCAGCAATTCGCCATCTGCAACGCCGGCGTCGAAGGGCTGGACAGCGGTTCCGAAAGCGAAGTGCATGCAGAGATCGAGCGCGAATTCGACGAGATGGTCCTGTTCGCCAAAACCGGGGAGACCATTTCGACGTACCGCCCGGCCGTCGAGGTTCTGCACGGCTCCGACGAGGTGCTGGACATCATCGGCAAGCTCTACGCGTACGTGGGCATGAAAGCTTTCGGCATGTTCCCGCCGTCAGACCTGTTCAAAGCCGCCGTCAAGGACTTCCGCTCGATCCAAGGGCTGTTCTACTCCCCTACTGGACGCCTGCGCAGCGTTGCGACCCGCATCGAAACGGGCATCTTGAAGCGGCCGTTCTCGTTCTACCGCTCCATGTCGCACCGCGGGCAGGCCATCGAGCAAAGCGCATTCGGCAACCATGGCAACGAACCATGGGAAAACCCCTTCACCCATGAAGTCAGCACGAAGGGATTCTGGGACATCTACCTGAGCGCCCAGGATGACGCCATGGCGGCCATCGCGGCGTTTTCGGCGGACTCCTTCACCAAAAAGGACGCACGCCGCATCACGCACAGCCTGAACTTCTCCGGCAAACCGCTCGAAGACGTCAAACGCGAAGCCGCCGAAGCCTCCGCCGATGCGGTCAGCGGCGCAACCGAGGCGCCCGCACGCCCATCTGACGAAAGCTAAGCCATGCTGGAAAGCGTGCTGGCGATTCCCTTCTGGTACGAAATGGCCGGCGCGCTCACCGGCGGACTTGCCGGGGGCATGACGGCCGTCCGGGCGAAATACGACATCTTCGGCACCGTGGTCATAGCCATCATCGCAGGACTGGGCGGCGGTATCGTGCGAGACGTCCTGCTGCAAGACTTCGGCATATACGCATTCCAACACCCTGTGCTCATTCTGGCGTGCGCTGTTGCCGGCATGTTCGTCTTCTACTTCCATAAGATCGCCACCATGTTCGACTGGGTGGTCGACTTCATGGACAACCTGTCGGTCGGCCTGTGGGGCGTGGTCTCCGTGGGCAAGGGCCTCAGCGCAGGGCTGGGCATCATCCCGTCCGTCATCTTGGGCACCATCTGCTCAGTCGGCGGCGGCATACTGCGCGATGTGCTCATGGCGCAGCGCCCGGCGGCATTCCAGTCCGGCACGCTCTACGGCACGGCGGCGCTCTTCGGATGCACGGCATTCGCCCTCATGAAGCAAAGCGACTTCCTGGGTGATTACGCCGCCATCACCTGCGTCGTGCTCGTATTCGCCCTCCGCTACGCAAGCGAATTCTTCGGCTGGCGCACGCATGCCCCCGAAGATTACAGCGACAAGGTCATCGAGCCCGTCAAGAAGGTGGCGAAAGTTGCGGCCGCCCCCGTCAAGAAGGTGGCGAGCATCGCGAAAGACGAAGTGCATGTGACCGCCCATCCGCACCGGGAGAAGACCGCGCACCGCATCAGGCTGCGCTCCGATGTCGACGAGGCGCGCAGCGCGCACGGCGCACCCGAGCGGACGCACGCTGACGGAAACGACGCGGAATCGAGGGACCGATGAGCCTATTCGCCGTATCCGGACTTTCGGTCGACATGATGCGCGACGGGCTCACCTCGCGCATCGTCGATCATGTCGGTTTCGATCTGGACGAGGGAAGCATCGTCGACCTTGCCGGCGTGTCCGGCTGCGGGAAGAGCACCCTGCTGCGCGCCTGCGCCCTCATGCTGCCGCATTCGGAAGGCGCCCTTGCGTTGCGCGGCCGCCCGCACACGGACTTCGAGCCCGCGCGGTGGCGCGCCTGCGTCTGTCTCATTCCGCAGAAGGCCTCCCTTGTCCCGGGCTCCGTGCGGGATAACCTGCTGCTGCCTTGGAAGCTCGCCGTGCGCAAGAACAGCCCCATGCCAAGCGATGCCGATCTGCGGCATTCCATGGACGAGGCGCTGCTCGACGATGTTCCGCTCAACCGGGAGGCAAACCGGCTTTCAGGCGGGCAGGCCGCACGCGTCGCGTTGCTGAGAGCTTTTCTGACCGGGCCCGACGTGCTGCTGATGGACGAAGTCGATGCCGCCTTGGACAGCGAATCCTCCGCCGCCGTAAGCCGCATCACGCAGGCAGCCGCAAACCGCGGCACCGCCTGTCTGCGCATCCGCCATAGGGGGCCTGACGGGCTGGCGTCGCGCACCCTGCACATGGCGGACGGACGGCTATCCGAATCCGCAGCGACCGCAGGAAAGCCCGGATCGGCGGGCAGCGCGGTTTCTCAAGGGCAGCAGGAGGCGCATCGTGGATAGCGGCGTTGTTGAGATAGGATGGATCGAACTGGTCTGCGCCACCGCATTCATGGTTGTTGCCGCGCTCATTTCCTGGAAGCTCGAGCTGGGCCAGCAACGGCGCATAGCCGTATCGACGCTGAGATGCTTCCTGCAGCTTCTGGCCTGCGGCTTCCTTCTGGCGTACCTTTTCGAGCTGCAAACCTGGTGGCTCGTGGCCATAGTGCTGATCTGCATGGTGGCTGCAGCCACCCAGATCGCGCTGGAGCGTGTCAAAAGCTCGGTTTCCGGCCTTGCCGCACCCGTGTTCGCCAGCATCGCGCTTTCGTCCCTGGCCGCAGTCGCTCTCATCACGCAGGCCGTCATCCATGTCGACCCCTGGTACAACGCCCGCGAGCTCATCCCCATCGCAGGCATGGTGATCGGCAACGCCATAAGCAGCATAGCCGTGGCGGCAGATCGTCTGTTCTCCGGCATGGACGCACGCGAAGACGAGATGTTCAGCCTGATAGCGCTGGGCGCCACTCCCTTCGAAGCCGCCTTCCCCAGCATCAAGGCAAGCATAGCCGCAGGCATGACGCCCACTTTGGCCACCATGAGCGCAGCGGGCATCGTGAGCATCCCCGGCATGATGACGGGCCAGATCCTCGCAGGAGCCGATCCGCTGGGTGCCGCAAAATACCAGATCGTCATCCTGATGGCCATCACGGCAGCCAACACCGTGGCCATCATGCTGGCATGCTTCCTCATCTACCGCAAGCGCTTCTCCGATACCGGCTACTATCTTGACCAGGGCATCCGCGAAACCGAAGACGGGCGCTGATAGCCCTCGCCGCCGAATGCCGGCCTTGCCGGTCAGGCCTTCGCCCGGCAACGGGCCTTCCACGCATACACCGTCGCCACGGCGAATCCAGCAACGCCGATGCATGCCGCTATGGCCATTGCGGCGGCAAAACCTTGGGCGGCCGCGGCCTCCGGCAGCACTCCGACCGCAACCTGCACCGCCTGACGGGCCTGCATCACGCCCGTGAACAGCGAAGGACCGATGCACGCCGCAACCTGAACCGCCGTAGTCGACAGCGCTACGCCGAAAGGATGCTCTTCGGCGGGCAGCTGGCGCAGACCGGCCGTCTGCGAAGGCGAGAACACCAGGCCGACGCCGCCGTACACCAGAATCGCACCCGCGAACGCCGCCGCCACCGACATGGCCGGCGCCACAGCCGCCGTAAACGCGAAGCCGACGGCAATCAGGCCGAACCCCACAGGCAGAAGCGGCCATTCGCCCCGCTTGTCCAATACGCGTCCGCCCACGAGCGTGACAAGCACGTTGACCAGGACGGGGACCAGGATCACCATGCCGGCCGCAGCCGCGGAAAGCCCCAGCGCGCCTTCCAGGTACATGGGCAGCACCACGCTCATGGAGAACGTGCTCATCATGGTGACCGTGACCAGCAGCAGGGTCGGCCAGAACACCGGACGGCGCGCAGGCGTCAGATCTATGAGCGGATGCTCGCAGCGCAGCTGGCGGACGATGAACGCCGCCGCACCCGCCACGGCAACCGCCAGCGAGATTCCGGCAGCGACAGGCACGATCGCAAGCTCAGCCAGGCCGAACGACAGGCAGGTCAGCATCACGGCGGAAATGGCAACCGAAGGCACATCGAGATGCGCCTCGCTGTTGCCCAGATTGCGCACAAAGGCCGCACCGGCAGCCAGCAGCACGACGGAGACGGCGATGGGGACCAGGAAGATGTAGCGCCATCCGAATGCCGTCACGATGGCTCCGCAGATCACAGGCGAAAACGCCGGTGAGCACGAGATGATGCAGCTGCCGATGGCCATGTAGGTGCCCAGCTTGCGCTTCGGCGTGACCGCCAGCACCGTGTTCATCATCATGGGGATGAAGATGCCCGTGCCAACCGCCTGTATGAGACGGGCGACGAGAAGCATCTCGAAAGACGGGGCGAGAAGCCCCATGGCCGACCCCGCCAGATTCGCAACCGATGCGGCGAAGAACAACGTGCGCAGCTTGACGCGCCGGCAGAAGAACGCCATGCATGTCACGCCGACGGTCGCCACAATCATGTACCCCGTGACCAGCCACTGGGCGGTGACGGAATCGACGGCGAATTCCGCCATCACGCTCACAAGGGCCATATTGACCAGGTTTTCGTTGAACCCGCCCAGAAACGCCCCGCCGTACATGACGCACAGCAATGCAATCAAGGACCTGCCTTGCATGGTGGTTCCTCCTGAAATGATTGATCCCTCGGCCCTGCGGCGAAAGGGCGGAAACCGCGTCAGAATGCGCGGTTCACGTATTCTTCCCGCACCTTCGCCCCGCAGGCGCGCACGGCGCAGGCTGCCAGCGCTTCCATGGCATCCACGACGACCATGCCCTCGAAGCTTGCCGGCGTGTCTATCAGCGACAGCTCGGTGCAGCCCAAAATGACGCCGTCGCAGCCTTGTTCGCGCAGATGGGAGCAGACGGCTTCGAACTTATCCATTTCGGGTTCCCTGCCCATCTTCACGTCATCGTAGATGAGGCTCATGACCAGATCCTGATGGCGCCGGTCGGGCAGCTGGACTTCGAGGCCCTCCGCCTCAACGGCCTTCTGCAGAACACCCGTGCGCGCAGTTCCGTCCGTGGCCATGATCCCCACTTTCGAGCATCCTGCAGCACGGACCGAGTGAGCCGCCTCCCTGGGCATATGCAGGGCGCGCGCCGCGGTCAGCCCGCCGAAGACCTGGTCGAACAGGGAATGCGCCGTCACGCAGGTGATGCACAGCACTTCGCAGCCGAGCGATTCAAGCTGATGCGCGGCAGCATTGAGCCCCGGCACGAACGACACGTCCGAAGCGCCCGACAGAAACGCCGTGCGATCGGGCGTCTGGGGAACGGACAGCAAAGCTATTTCCAGATGCTCCTGGTCGGTGGCAGCGTCGGTGAGTTCGGTGACCCTGCGATAGAAATGCGCCGAAGCCGCCGGCCCCAAGCCGCCGATAACCCCGAGCTTTTTCAACCGGCGCCGCGCAAGCGCGTTCTCCGCCGTCTTCGTTTCGACCATTCAACCACCATTTCGCCTGTTCGCATGCCGGCGAACGGCCGACTTGCCGCCGCATGCGGTCTATTCCCGAACCGCTGCAGCCCCATTAACGCAACGTATTATAATCCGATGGTTCTGCTCCCGATATCATTCGTACAGGAAGAACAAACCGCTTTATGGAGACCCTCTTCGACTTTTCGGCCCTGTCCTTCGGCCTTCCCGCCCTGCCGTTCGACCTTTCGGCCCTTCTGATCATCTGCCCCTTGGTGTTTCTGGCAGGCTTCGTGGACGCCATCGCCGGAGGCGGCGGACTCATATCGCTGCCGGCATACCTGCTCGCAGGCATCCCGCCGGTGAACGCCGTCGGCACCAACAAGCTGGCATCCGCCATCGGCACCGCAACCGCGACGTTTCGCCTATGGCGCGGCGGATACGTGAGCTTCCGCGAGGCGCTGCCCGCGGGGCTTGCCGCCATCGCAGGCTCGCTGATAGGCGCCCGGCTGGCGCTCATCGCCCCCGAAGACGTCTTCCGCATGCTGCTCATCGTGGCGCTGCCCGTCGCCGCCGTTTTCGTATTGCGCAAACGCGCGCTGCGCGACGAAACCGACGAATCCATGCCCTTGGCGCGGCGGATGGCCATTGTCGTGGCCTTCTCCTTCCTCCTGGGCGGCTACGACGGCTTCTACGGACCGGGAACCGGCACCTTCATGCTGCTGGCGTTCACCGCTGTCGCGCGCATGTCCGTCAAAGAGGCGTCGGGCGAAATGAAGGTTGCGAATCTTTCCAGCAACATCGCCGCCCTCGCCATGTTCGCCGTCAACGGCGCCGTCATGATCGAGCTCGGACTGATCGCCGCGGTGTTCCAGACGCTGGGAAGCTATCTGGGCGCCGGCCGCGTCATGAAGGACGGAACCCGTATCATCCGGCCCATCATCATCGCGGTTCTCGTCCTGCTTTTCGCCAAAGTCATCCTGGAGCAGGTGGGCGTGCTGGCCTAACCCGAAGCGCCGCCTGGCCGGGCGGGCGGACCTAGCCCGAAGCGCCGCCTGGCCGGGCGGGCGGACCTAGCCCGAAGCGCCGCCTGACCGAACGGGCTGGCCCGGAGCGCCGCCTGGGCGGGCGGGCCGGGCCGGAGCGGAAAGCCCGCATCACGCGAAGATGCGTAAGGTGGTGTATCATGGCTCTCCGTGCGCGCTCGGACGCATGCGGCTTCGCATCCGCACCGCCGGAAGCGCTTTGAACCCCCGATACGGTCAGATACGACAGAAAGCAGACGATGGATAAGAAACTCACCATCTGGCAGGCCGCCTGCATCATCACCGGTTACGGCGTGGGCAGCGGCATCATGACCCTCCCGTACCTGATCACGCGCGCAGGCACCGTTTCGGCGCTCGCGATCCTCCTGCTCGCGTTCTTCTTCAGCTACTGCATGCACATGATGCTCGCCGAGCTCACCATGGGAACCGGAAAAGGCACCCAGATCGTGGGCATCTTCCAGCACTACCTGTTCCGCGGCCGCTTCGGCAAGGCGCTGACCGTGGGCATGTTCGTCCTGGTCACACTGGTGCTCATCTTCAACCTGGCGGCATATGTGGCGGGCGGTGCCGAAATCCTGCAGGCCGCAGGCCTTCCCCCGCTGGCCGCGAAGCTGGTCTTCTACGTCATCGCAGCCGCCGTCGTGTTCTTCGGCCTCAAGGTCTTGGGCATAAGCGAAGCCATCTCCATCGACATCATCATCGCCATCGTGGCGATTCTGGGCATCGCGTCCGTGTTCCACCTGGACAACTCCATCATGTACGCCGTGGGCAGTTTCCCTGAGCTTCTGGCCTTCTTCGGCATGGCCATGATGTCGTTCATCGCATTTTTCAGCGTGCCCCAAGCGGTCGAAGGCCTTGACCGCGACCCCGTCAAAGTCCGCAACGCCGTGCTGATCGGCCTGGGACTGAACCTGATGTTCATCCTGGTCATCGCCGCATGCTCGCTGGCCAGCTCCGCCCAGATCACCCAGTTGGCCATGATCGGCTGGTCCGAGGGCATCGGGCTGTGGGCGCAGATCCTGGGCTCGGTCTTCACGCTTCTGGCCATGCTCACCACCTACTGGTCCATCTCGCTGGCGCTTTCCGACATCAT